>DATGPZ010000221.1:0-6592 GCA_035304485.1 Acidimicrobiia bacterium
TGTGGGTGCCGAGGGGCCGCCGTTTTGGGGTTGCTTGCCCGTCGGGGGTGCGGGTGGCGGCGGCGAGCTTGTTGACGACGATGAGCCCGGTGTTGCGCATGATTCTGTCTATGTGGGTGCCTTGGAAGGCTCCGTCATAGACGACGGCTTGGATGCCTCCGACGGCTTGTTGGTGGATCCGTTGGATGAGCTGGACGGCGGTGTCGGCTTCCTGGTTGGGTCGGGGTACTCGTTCGATGCCGAGTATGACTCTGGTGCCTGGGCGTTCGTCCCGGGTTGAGAAGAGGACGAAGTCGTTTCCGTTGACGATGCCGTCGTGGCGGCCGTGGTCGGCGGCGGAGGGGTCGTGACGGACTGTGGGGGTGGTGGAGAGTTCCCCTGTTGTGGTGTTGAGGTAGCGGGGAATCTCTTTTCCGGTGTCGGGGTCGGTGATGTAGTCGTGTGGGCGGGGTGGGCGGTAGAGGGGCCGGACGATGGTGCCGTCCCCGTAGATGGTTCGGGTGGGGTGGGGGTAGGTGAGCGATCCGGGGCCTTTCGGTTTGAGGAGGCCGAGTCGCCGGGCGTGGCTGACGGCTATGGCGGTGAACTCGGTTAGGAGAAGTTCGCGGCGTTCGTCGTCTTTGATGAGTCGGTCCCGCTGGTAGGTGTAGTGCTCGAAGGCGTACGGTTTGGCGCCGGGGTCGTCGAGGCCCGCCTCGGTGGCGGCGGTCCGGAGCCGGGGCCAGAGTCCCGACGCCAGTTCGGCGTCGGTGTGGTTGGCGGAGCGGAAGTGGCGGGCTAGAGCGCCGTAGGCGAACAGCATCCAGGGTGGGTGGATGCGGCGGCGTCCGAGCCGGGAGCCGTTGGCGAGTTCACCCAGCCGGGTCAGGTAGGGGGCGCCGAACAGTGCCTGGAGGACGTTTCCGATGGTGGCGGCTTGGGGTTGGGCTGTCATCGTGTCCTCCATTCGATGTCGAGCGCTTCGGCGGTGCGGTCGAGGCTTCGGTTGCCGAGGATGCGGGCGGCGCCGATGAGGTCTCCGGTGTCCTGGTGGTGGGTGTGGGCGCGCCACAGTCGGACCGAGTCGGGGCGGATGTCGGGGTCTGACAGCCCTACCGTGTCGAGGATCTGGCTGATGAGTTTGCAGGTGGCGGCCTGTCGTGCCACTTCTCCGCCGGCGCCCCGGTATACGAGCGGAACGTCGTAGCCGTCGGCCACGTCGTCGAGGTGGCGGGAAAGGATTGCGGCTCCCCAGTCGGTGAGACGGACGATGCGGGGGTCGGTGCGGCGAGTCCCGGGGAGTGCCACCGTGGTGGGATGTTGGGGGTGGTTGAGGTGCCGGCGGGTGAGGAGGGGGATTTCTGATGTGGTGGCGGCCGCTTCTGCCAGCGCCCATGCCGCTGCCCGTTGCAGACTCCCGTTTCGGGTGGTGAAAGTGGCGGTGCGACCCAGGATGACCTCTTCGGTGTCGAGCGGCCGAGTTGACCGCTGCGAGCGGGGTGGCAGGTCGATGTCGAGGGTCGGGTCACCGACGGGTATGCCTCGGCTGCGGAGTGTCCGGAACAGGGCTCTGAGGGTGACCCGCCGGAAGTGGCGGGTGGCGACCGTCGGTGGTGTGCCGGTGCGGGTGGGGGCGTCGATGAAACCTCGGCAGGCGTCGGCGTCGACCGCTTCGACACTGCTGATTCCGAGCCGATGCAGGCGTCGGGCGAACCGGATCGCTATCTCACCCATCCGGGTGGCGGTCTGGGACGTGTGGGCGGCGTCGCGGTGCCAGTCGGCGATCACCGACTCGACAATGTCGACCAGAGTGTTGGGGGACAAGGGGGCGGCTCCTTTCGGTGCGAGCGGACGGGTGACCCGGGTGCGGTTGGTGTCAGCTCTGTGGTTTGGCGAGCTCGTCGAGCGCGGCGGCCAGGTCGGAGCTGAGATGCTGGCTCTGGTCTTTGAGGTGTCGGATCTGCGCGTTGATGTCGTTGCGGACCCGGTTCAGGTTGCGCGCGATGGTCTTCAGCCCGGCGATTCTTTCTCGTGCCTGGTCGAGGGCTTCCTGCATGGCGTCTCGGTCGAAGGCCACGTCGTCTCCTCCTGCCCGTGTCGCCAAGACGGCAACGGTGCGGGCGAGGGAGTAGGCGGCTGCGAGCACCACCGGGTCTTCATCCGGCGGGAAGCAGACGGCTACTCCTTTTTGGCCCACCAGGCCGAAGGTTTCTCCTCGCCGCAGACCGGCCGGCATTCCCGAAGGGCTGGCGAACACGAGAAGGGCGGCGTCTGCGTCCCGGGCGGCTGTGACCGAATCGACGAGGGCACGGGCTGCTTCGGCGGAGAGACCCTGGCTGGTGCGTTTGACCTCCACCGCTACCCGAGCTGGGCCACCCACTAGGTGGACCAAGAAGTCGCCCTTCTTTGAGGCGCGGTTGCCGGGTACGTGACGTACATCTGACAGCACGTCACCGCGAGCCGCAGTGACAGCCGTGAGTTCGTTCTCGACCTGTGATTCGTAGTCGGTGCCTCCGGCGGGTGATTGGCGCCGTTCTTCGAGTGCGCCTCGAAGGCGGTTGAGGGATCCGGACGCGGCCATGATCTGTTCCACCGCTGCAGCCAGAGCGGCGTCATTGGCTTGGGCGGCCCGGCCCAGGCCGGCGGCGAGACGTTGCTCCAGCTTCCGGATCGGTGAATCGTCGCCTTTCAGAGCATCCGACACTGCCGCAGCGAGCGCAGGGTCGGCGGTGGCGTCGGAGATGACTTGGCGGAGCTGCTCAGGCAGGGCAGCCACTTGGCTTCGTATTGTCTTTTCGGCTTCAGCCGAGGTGACACTCACACGGTCAGTGACGGTGGTGGCCACTTTGGTGAGATGGTCGATCGACGCTCCGATCTCGGCGCGTATGGCGGCAAGGTCAGAGGTGAGAGCGTTACGGACGTCGTCTAGGCCAACGGCGTCCGCCCGCTGGTCGATCCTCCTCGCCGTGTCGACCCCCAGCTCCAGCAGCCGGCACACCGTTGCCTCCAGGTCGTCTTGGGGCTGTTCTTCCAGGTAGCCGACGACAGATGGCGCGGTGACAGTGATGGTGAGGTGGGCTCGGTCGTCTCCGATGACAACCGGCGTCGAAGCAGCTGCGTACATGTATCTGTTCCTTCCGGCCGACCACCCCAGAACGGGGAGGCGATTTGGTGTACGGGCTGTGTTGTGTGCCACCCGGTCGGGGGCGATTCTCTTGTCACTGTCCACCTTCGCGGCGCGACGGCACCTGCTTGGACCGACCGGTGCACCCGACAGCGGCGGGGCCGGGACCTGGTCGGCACGCTCGGACGCGGAGAACCCCCGGGGTTTGTGTGTCCCGGGGGTTCTCAGCCGTTGGGTGCGAGTCAAGCCGCCTTGGGCTTCTCTTGGTACCGCTGCTGATACTCGGCCCACACCAAGGCGTTGTGGGCGATGGTCACCAACAGAAGGTCGATCTCGTGATCCAACGCCTTGAAGGAGCGGGCTCGCCTACCCAACCCCAAGAAGTCCTTCATTCGCTTGAAGTTCGACTCGGCGTTCTGGCGGACTGTCAGCGCCGGGCCGGAGACTTTCGTCTCAGCGATGGGAAAGGGCCGCAGGTGCGTCGCCAGGCGGAGTGGCCGACGATGGTTGAGGCGTGGGACCTCGCCGGTCAGACTCCACGTGAAGTCGTGGTCTCCGCTACGGCGGCAGTGCAGCCGCATGTCGATCTCGAAGTCGTAGCTGCCGTCAGCCCGGTCCACCCGTCGGATCTCGCGGTGTTCGGCCCGCTTGCCGTAGTAGAGGACGCCACCGGCGTTGTTCATGTCCCACAGCATCCCGGCATCGATCGCCAGATGGTGGAAGCAGCCGTCGTCGAAGCGGTAGTCGAAGGGAATCGCCTTCTTCTGCTTGCGGTCCAGGCGGATCCGCCGGCCCTTCAGCTGCTTCCAATCGTCGAAGGCATCAACGTTCCCCGGTTTTGTCAACGGCAGGATCCCGGCCCGCATCACCCGGGTGATGTCGTCGTGGCTGCTGAGTGCCCGGTCGTACGCGAAGTGTCGCAAGCGGTCGCCGAGGCGGCTTCGTAGCCGCAGCACACTCTCGATGGCTACCTTGACGTCCCGGCTGGGAGCTGCCCGGCGGACATCCAAGATGAGCTGCATCCTCTTCTCTGGCCGCCGAGCCAATATCACCGTGTGTTGGTAGCCGTGATTGCGGCCCGAAGTGTCGACATCGTCGGACAGGCGCGGCCGTCCTGTCGTGGAGCGGGACTTGTGAACTACCCGGCCTCGCTTGATCCCAACACTGGATGCCGGTTTCACCCAGGTGCCGTCGGCATAGACGGTGGCGAGATGGTCGGGGTGCAACCACCGGTGCTCAGTCGATGGTTCCGGAAAGATTCCCATTTCCAACGCCATACCCAGCGACGTCTCACGGACTAGCTCCCAGAGCTGTTCGACCAGATCCGGGTCGCTCAGGTAGGTCCGTCGGAAGTACTGCCAAGCGGCCTCGTCCGGCGCCCGGTCGCTCACCTCGACCCCGGCTCTTCGCAGCATCGGGGCTAGCCGGTGCCACGCGTAGCGCAGCTCAGCTGCGGCTGCCCTGTCCGACCCGTACATCACCGACGCGGCGCCGAAAATGAGCATTCCCTTGACGTCGGTCGCCGTCTTCTTGGTCTTGGTCCCATACGAGGCCGCCGCCTGCTTCACGGTTTCGGCGGCCAACGAGAAGAGGACATCCCAGGCCAGGATCTCCAATCGCTGTGCCACCGCCAGATGGCGGTCGAAGTCGTACCTGTGCGTTATGCCCGACATCGTCTTTTCCTTTCTGTCGCCGGGGCGTTTACGCACAGGGACGGTCGAACCAGACGGCCAAGCGGTCAGTCGGTTGCCCACAACGGGCAGGCAACTTTCTGTCCCTTCCTGGACACCGAGCGCCACAGGCAGAGCCCGTCGATCTCACCCGGCGGACACACAGCAGCCGCTGCCAGCATGCCCGCTCCTCACCTGTCTCGACGGTGGGGTATTCGACTGTGAGGCACGTAACGGAAAGGAACCATGCCTCGAGAATGGGCTGTCGCCTGCACCGGACCGAGCGAGAACCTCGATCCGTGCGCGCACAGTGGGACATAGGCGGCTTCGGGCCCGCTCCACAAAAGAAGACACTCCAGCGGCACAGGCCGCCCAGGAGCCACAACCGAATCAGGACATCCGACCGACACGAAGGCAAAGGAGGCCCTCCATGGGCAATCGGATTGACATCGGCAAACGGCTCCCCTCCCCCAGCTACCTGACCGGGCTTCCGGACGGAGTAGCGGAACGGGCCCAACGCGTCGTCCGGGCGGTGAACTGGATCCGCGACCTCAACTACAAACCGGGCGTACATCTGACCTACACCGCCGTGATCGACGCCTTCCACGAGCTCACGCAGGCGACCGACGCCCTCGGCGAAGACTGGCTCGTCCTTCTAGACATGCAGACGCTCGTCGACGGGGCGGTAAAGCTCGTCGAAGAAATGGTGAAAGAGTCAGAGCTTCCCGACTGGGCCGCCTGACCCAAAGCGCTAATAGAGAGACATCGGGGCGTCGATGCAACAAGGCGTCGACGCCCCACCGCCGGCGTCGACCAGACCCGTGTCACAACCTGCCGGTACAGTGCTTGTCCGAGACGCCCCCACCAGACGCGACCAGAGACACCGAGCTACAAACAGACGATGGCCAAGATCGACGATCTCCTCGAAGAAGTAGGCGACGCCAAACTCCGAGCGGAGCTCCGAAGAGCAGTCAAAGAGCTTCGCAACTCCCGCAACTTCGGTCTCGTCTTCGAAGAACACATCCCCGAAGAAGTCGCCCTTCCCGGCCTCCCCGTCAGACAAGGCTCCCTCGTCCAGATCCGCACCCGACCGGACGACACCACAAAGTACGAAGTCGTTTCGCTCAACGGCACCACCGCAGCCGTGAGACCTGTCGGCTCCGACGACGACCACACCGAACAGATCGATACTGCCGATCTCATGGTCGTACGCCGATTCGGCGAACCCATTTACCCCGGGCTAACCGAAGTAGATTCGATCCGACGAGGCCCCGACAGCAAGCCGGCCCACGCCGTAATCAACGCCGAGAACTTCCACGCTCTCCAGCTCCTCACCTACACACACGCCGGGAAGGTAGACGTCATCTACATCGACCCGCCCTACAACACCGGCGCCCGAGACTGGAAATACAACAACCGCTACGTCGACGCCAACGACCAATGGCGCCACTCCAAGTGGCTCTCCATGATGGAAAAACGACTCAAACTCGCAAAGCAGTTGCTCAAACAAGATGGGGTTCTGATAGTGACCATCGATGAGCACGAAGTTCACCACCTCCGAACCCTCCTCGAGCAGCTATTCCCCGAATATAGACACCAAATTATAACGATTGTCACCAATCCAAAAGGGGTGGACCAGTCCGGCTTCTCGCGTGTGGAGGAGTATGCCTTATATGTCCTGCCACCCGGGCGCCAGGTCAACGAACTTCCAATCGACTTCCTCAGAGATAAGCTACTGACCGCCGACAGCGTGGCGTCTCCCTGGCTAAGCCTCCTTAGACGAGGCAACAACAGCCGACCAGCCGACCGGCCAAACCTA
>DATGPZ010000222.1:0-2761 GCA_035304485.1 Acidimicrobiia bacterium
CTCGCCAACAACTACAACGCCAACGCGCTGGTCAAGGCGATCGGCACGACCGAGGAACTCAACTCCGAGCACACCGAGGCCCCGTACCAGATGGGCGTCCGGCTGTTCAACTACCCACAGCGCTTCCAGGCGAAGGTCACGGCGGACAAGCGCCGGCAGAACATGAGCGACTGGGAGAACGCCAACAAGAACCCGCTGCTCAAGCGCCTCCAGGACGAGGTCATCAAGCAGAAGATGCTGCTTGAGCGGACGATCTACTACGGCGACCGGGTCGCGGGCGATCCGTCGACCAACACGCCGTCCCAGATGGGTGGGCTCGAGACCTTCATCACCACCAACAAGATCGACCTCCAGGGTGCCAAGATCACCCCCGAGGACCTCGAGGATGTGGTCACGGAGCTCTGGTACAACACCGACGACGCCGCCGGCGGGCTGCTCATCATGAGCATGAACACCGCCCGGATCTGGGACATGGTCCTCGATCCGACCCGCGAGGCCGGGGTGCGCGAGGTCGACCTGACCAAGGGCATCCGCCGCTACCACCTCCGCACGGGTACCTACGACATCATGGAGACCCGCAACGCGCCGGAGGGCAAGATCTACATCGTCCGACCTGAGTACATCAAGGTCAAGCCGTTCAAGGGCCTTAACTGGCACTTCTCGAATCGGGATGGATCGGACAACGCCGTCGACCACGACGTCAAGGCGATCTCGGGTGACTTCACCCTCGAGGTTCACAACGAGCATGCCATGGCCATCCTCTACAACTTCGAGCCGCGCCTGGCCCAGTATGCATAGGAGATTTGCATGATCGACCGGATTGAGGACGTCAACGACTACTCGGGCAAGGAGCTCATCGCCATCGGGGCGTCGCTCGGGCTCGAGCTCAACGACAAGATGAGCAAGCAGTCGATGGCGGACAAGATCAATGCGGCGATCGGCGCGGGGGCGGACGACTCCGCCCCCGACCTGCCAGTCGAATACTGGCTCGCCGGTCCTGCCCCGCTCGTCCCTCAGGTGAAGATCAAGGTGACGGGCGTGCCCGGCGAGTTCATCCGCTTCCGCAACGGACGCTACACGGCCACCACCCCGGAAGAGGTGGACATCATCGAGAACCGTGCGCGTGTCCGGGTCTACCGATCCGACCTGCCTGTCCACATGACCTGCAAGATGTGCGGCTGGAAAACGCGGTCGAGTCGAGCGTTCGAGGAACACTTCACCTACCACCCTGTGGTCAAGGAGTAGTCCGTGGCTGTCACGGTTCCCGCCACGGTCGACGGGGCGACACGCAAGGAGATCCGCCGACTGCTGCTCTCCCAGCTCGGGGACCTCGTGATCGCCACCGCGACGGACAACGGCACCACCACCACCTTCATCGACGACATCACCCTGAATGGTGAAGCCGGTCGCTACGCCGGGCAACACGTCCTGTTTACGGGCGGGACCCCGGACAACCTCGGGCGCACGGCGGTGATCGACCGCAGCTCGCGGGAGTCGGTCCTCACCTTCAAGCAGACCCTCCCCGCCGCCACGCAGGAAGGGGACGAGATCGAGATCACCAACTCGCACGGAATGGGTCTCACGTTCGACCGGGTCCATCAGGCGATCAACTTTGCCATCGCCATGGCCCGGCCCCACTGCCAGATCCCGGCGATGGAAGAGTTCCCACCGTTCGACGACAGCGCGGACAACAACGTGGTCTCGCTCGACCCCGCCTTCGTGGCCGTCGAGCAGGTGCTGTACAAGCATCCGATCACCAAGAAGTGGCTGCCCGTCCTGCCGGCCAACGGACCGGGCCGGGATGGGTGGTGGGTTGACCGGGTGGCTCGGCAGCTCCTGATTACCGGGCGTGAGGCCCGCAAGGCCGACGGGTGCGAGCTGCGGGTCTACGGCTACGTCCGGCCCGAGCCGCTCACCGATGAGAACGACGTCACCGCCATTCCGCTCGAGTGGCTGACCAACCGCGCTGCTGCCCACCTGCTGCTCGAGGTCGTCCATCCGATCTCGCGGGAGTGGAGCAACACCGGCCTGTTGTATCTCCAGGAAGCCGAGCGTCTCCGGGGCACGCTGATGCCCACGTTCGGCGCGACCTATCAACGGATCCGCTAGATGCCTACCCTCGGTCGACACCCCGTCGGGAACGATGTTGCCGTCGGCGAGATTGACGTTGCCAACGATCCCTATCGTATCGTCGCCGTCCCCCTCGAGATCCACGACGGGGACCTGTGGGCGCTGTACGTTGGTGCCCGCGTCGGCCATCCGACCGGGGGGAGCGCCACCTTCGAGCTCGGCATCTACGAGATGTCGGGCTCAACCATTACGAACCGGATCTACGCCTCCGGGGTCCAGGGCTTCGCTGCCCCGGTCCCGTTCGACGATCCCACCGGCGGCTACAACTACATCGTCCGCATCCCCGCCGGCGTCAAGCTGGCGGGCGGGAGCCGCTACGCGATCGCCATCCGGGCCGTCTCGGGCGTGCTTCGGTACGGGCACGCCAACGACGGCACCACGGTCCACTACCGGGACTCGGCGGCGATGCCGGACCCGTTCAATGCCGCTACGACCAGCAACGACGGGCGCCTATCGGTCTGGCTCTATGGCCGCCCGAACCGCACGCCCGAGGCGGTGATCCTCACCCCGGCGAACAACGCGGTCGTCAACGACGCCACCCCGGACATCACGGTCAGGTTCGTCGATGAGGACATCAACTTCTCGGAGATCTCCGACATCTGGACGCTCCCCGAGGAATTCACCGCCTACG
>DATGPZ010000223.1:0-3211 GCA_035304485.1 Acidimicrobiia bacterium
TTCTCGGCTCCCACCCAGGTCGTTCCGATCCTCATGATCGGGCTGGGTGTCGACTATGCCATCCACCTGATCAGCCGTTACCGGGAAGAGGTCGGGGAGGGAGCTTCCGTCGACGACGCAATGTCGATATCGATGAAAACCTCGGGTGTGGCGCTGGTCCTGGCCACTCTCACGACCGTGATCGGATTCCTCACGAATCTCGCCAACCCGGTCCCGGCCCTGTCTGACTTCGGGATCCTGGCGGCGATCGGCATCCTGTTCTCGTTCCTCTTGATGATGACCTTCGTTCCCGCCCTGCGAGTGCTGCTCGACCGGCGGGCCGAGCGCAACGGCCGTCTGCCGGTCGATGCGCTCGCCTCCCACGGTCAGAGGATCCTTCCCCAGATCATGGGCCGAACCGCGGTCATCGCCGAGCGGCTGCCATATCTAGCCCTCGGCGCCGCGCTGATCCTGGGTGGGCTCGGCTATTACGGGCTCACCCAACTGGAAACGCGGTTCAGCTTCACCGATTTCCTTCCCGAAGACGCCCCGGCCGTCCAGACGCTCGACATCCTCGAGAACGAGTTCGATGGGGGTTTCGGCGAGCAGACCCAGGTGTTGCTAGAGGCGCCGGAAGGGACCGATCTCGCCGAAGGGCGGTTCTGGAACCTGATGGTCGAGGCCAACGGCGATCTGGGTGCGGTCGAGACCGTGTTCTCTTTCGACACCCAGATCGGCCCCGTGCCCGATGCCTCTTCGCCGGTGTCCGTGCTCCAGCAGGCATTCGCGGAGGGCCCCACCTCGGCGCCCCCGGCCGTGCTCATGGCTGCCCAGGAGGTGGGCCTGTCTCCCGATCTGACCGTGCCCGACGACTCCAGCGTCGCCCCCCTGTATGCCGCACTGAGCGAGGCGATGCCCGAGGAGTTGGCCGCGGTGACCCACTTCGACGGTGACACCCTGCAGGCTGTTCTGTTCGACATTCGGACTTCAGCCGGCGAGATGGAGGTGGACGACCTGCGGGCCGACCTCGATCGGGTATTCGCTCCGTTCGAGGAGGCGGGGGTCGCTGCCATCGCCACCTCCCAGAACATCGTGAGCGATGTGGTGGTCAACGAGTTGACCAACTCCCAGAGTTGGTCGTTGCTGCTCACCCTGGCGGCGGCAGGCGTGGTGCTGGTCCTCTTCTTCCTGATCCAGAATCGGCGTCCCTTCCTCGGTGTCATCACGATCTTCCCGGTGGTGCTGGTCGTCATGTGGACCTACGGCCTCATGTATGTGACGGGGATCCCGTTCGGGCCGGTGACGGCGACTCTGGCGGCCCTGGCCATCGGCATCGGCGTTCCCTACACGATCCACCTGGCGCGCCGCTTCGAGGAGGACCGGCTGGAGATGGAGAGCATCGAAGAGGCCATACGCTCGACCACCACCCATACCGGCGGAGCATTGGCGGGTTCGGCGTTCACCACGATGGCCGGTTTCGGGATCCTCATCACCTCCAGCCTGGTGCCGTTCAAGCAGATGGGGCAAGTGACCGTTTTCGCCATCGGGTTGTCGCTCGTGGCGGCCATCCTCGTGTTGCCGTCGATGCTCGTCCTCTGGGAGCGCTGGCACCGCCGGTGAAGCCGGCCCTGATCTGGTCTCAGTCTGCGATTGCGGGCGGAGTCGCAGTCGCAGGCCCGGGCGAAGACTTCGATGCTTTCCAGATCAGGTACGAGCCGCGGGTGACGAGCGGCAGCACGAAGACGATGCCGAAGCCGTAAGCGAGCCAGGTGTAGCCCTGGGCTACCAACCCGATCACGCCTACCCGTGAGAGCACGAAAGCCGCGATCAGCACCCCGGCCACAGCCAGCCCTCGCCGCCGTCGATCCATTCGCGGGCGACCACGCTCCGTCAAGGCGTCGTCGACACGGTCCATGAAGGCGTGCACGGTCGCAGCCGATGTGTCGATCACCGCGTAGGTGAACACCACCGCGAAGAGAGTGGCTAGCGCACCGCCACCCACGGCCCCGAACATGACCAACCAGGGGATCGGCTCTTCGGTGATGCCGGAGGTGTAGAAAGCCTGGATGGCGAGAAAGGTGAGGGTAAAGGGGACGAAGACCAACACGGCTCCGAGCAGCCCCGAGGCCACCGAGTGGGCACGCCGGGTTTGGCGGTCCAGAGCGAAGAGGACCGGGACCATGGTGGGGATGTTGTAGGCGACATAGAGGCCGCCTGCCCAAGCCGCGGCCAGCGGTGTGGCCGACTCACTGTGCTGGGTGTCGGTGGTGGCGAACACATCGACCACCGCATCCCAACGTCGGAGGAGAACCACCACGGCGAAGACGCTGATGCCGACGGAGAACAGGATGCTGCCGGCGATGTCGAAGGCTTCGATGGCCCGTCGCCCGATGAAGAGGATCACCGCAGCCGTGGCCAGGATGCCGAAGACGGCGAGAAGCTCGGGCACGCCGAAGGTGTCGGCCAGCACTGTGGCGCCGGCCGATGTCACCAGACCCGAGATCACCAGCATGAAGACGATCCACAGGACGTCGAATAGTGGCCAAGCGCGTCCGATCAGATGCCGGATGTAGGTCCGGTAGTTGTAGGCCTCGGTGACCCGTGACACCTCGAAGGCGATGACACACAACACCGCGAAGCCGATCAGGATCACCGCCAGGGACCATGTGCCGAGGGCGCCGTAGATGCCTGCGAATTCGACTACTTCACGACCAGTGCTGAACCCCGGTCCGACCAGGACGATCTGAAAGATCGCGGCAGGCAGGAACACGGCACCCAGTGCGCCCCGGAGCCCTTTGCCTGCCTTGTTCGAGTCCATCGCCGTGGAGCGGAAATCTAGCCGTATCGGGGCGCCGGATGCCGCCCACGACGCCCCCTTTTTCATCCTTCCGGACGTCCTGGAAACGGTTCGATTGTCCCAGAGAACCCAGACCGCCCACCCCGTAAGGTGAAGCCCGTGACCAGGTCCCCATCGCTGGGTGAAGCGGCTCGCGCCCTCATCGAGGCCGAGTACGGGCTGAATGTCGCCCGCTTCGTCCACCTCGCCACCCACAGCAACGTCCTCTATCGAGTCGACCTGACCGACGGTCGCCGCCTGGTGCTGCGCGTCGGCGAGGTGGCGGCCAACACCCGAGCCAATCTCGAGATCGAGGTGGCCTGGCTGTCCAGCCTCAGGCGAGATCCGCATCTGAACCTGGCGGCTCCGGTTCCGACGCCTGACGGCCGACTCGTG
>DATGPZ010000224.1:0-31365 GCA_035304485.1 Acidimicrobiia bacterium
GAGACGCTGGCCGCCGAAGCGGCTCGAGACGCCGGCGTCCCTTACGTGGCCGTGCTGGCCTTTGCTGGATTCGACGGACGCTGGCCCGACACCTCCCGGCAGCGATTCCGGGCGCTCCTGGACGACGCCGAAGAGACCATCACCCTGCAGAGCAAACAGCCGCAGACGAAAGAGGACGTCGCTGGCGCCTTCCGTCGACGCGACTCCTGGCTGGCTAAACACGCCGACGAGGCGGTCGTGGTGTGGGATGGCGACGACCCCCTCGTTGGCCGGGTGGTGCGATCTCTGCAGAACGAACTGGGCGAGGAAGAGGTGTGGCTGGTCTCGCCGGCCGAGGTCGCCTGAGCCTCATCCTACGGGGCGCTCCCATTTGCCGTCCTCGCGTTTCCTGAAGCCGGCCCGGCGCAGATACTTCACGTGCATGTCGGTGAGCCCTGTGGCGACGATCCTGTCGACCTCCATTCGGTGGAAGAAGTCGGCTCGGTTCTCGTAGAGCCAGGGACCGCTCTTGAAGTCCCGATACTGAGGTATCGCGTAATCGAGGAACACCCGGAACTCGCTGTCGCGTTTGCGTCCCACCACCACCAGGGTCGGCACCATGTCCCTCAGCACCATCACCACGGTGTCGCCTTCCCTCACTCCCGAGAAGTCGGGCTGAGATGCGGCGATGTCGTCGGCATGGAACTCGAGGAAGCGGCGCAGGTAGGCAGAGTCAGGGGCGACCTCCAGGAGGGAGAACTCCTCGCGGCCGGTCGTGATCTTCCACAGATGCCAGGCGTTGATCCCGAACAGCACGAGGTTCGTGACCACGAGCGGGACCGAAGCGATCAGGAACCCGTAGATGGTGAACACCAGTGATCCGCTGAGGCTGAGGATCCGAAGCGACAGGATCCGGGATTGGGTGAGGCTCGCCACGACGAGGAGGGACGCCGCGTAACCGACGATCTCGACCCACATCATCCACCCGTCAGCCGGGACAACGCTCCTCCCAGCACCCGGGAAGGCCGGCCGGTCCGCGTTTCGACGCTGTCGGCCAGAGGCGCCAGCGCTCGTCCCAGGTTGATTCCGATCCAGCGCAGCGGCTCCGGCTCCCACCGTCGCCACCGGTGGCCCACGAAGGGGAGAGTGGTCCTCTCCGTGTCGGCTCCGAGCACCAGGTCGGCCAGAGTGCGGCCGGCCAAGTTGGCGCTCGCCACTCCTTGACCCACGTACCCGCCGGCGTGACCCAAACCGGTATCGGGGTCGAAATCGACCGAGACCCGCCAATCTCGGGGGACGGCCACTGCACCACCCCAACGATGGGTGATGCGAGTGTCCCCGAGTTGGGGGAAGAACTCCCTCAACACCTTTTCGACCTTGGAATGAGTCCGCTCGTCCAGGTCCCAGGCGGGAGCAACGCTGGAACCGAAGTGATAGGGCGCACCACGGCCCCCGAAGGCGAAACGGCCGTCCTGGGTGCGTTGTCCGTAGACGATGAGGTGCCGCTCGTCCGAGAACGCCTCACCGTGGTGCAGCCCGACGGACGCCCACCACTCTTCCGGTAGCGGCTCTGTCGCCACCATCAGCGAATACACCGGGACGATGGTGCGAGCATGGGCAGGAAGGGTCGCCGTGAACGCCTCCGTGCATCGCAGCACGACCGGGGCCCGCACCACTCCGCCCTCCGCCACGACCGACCGGGACGTGATCACACGAGCCGGGCTGTGCTCGAATATGGTTGCGCCCCGACGTTCCACCGCGGCGGCCAAGCCGGCGACCATCCGCCACGGATGTACGGTGGCGCATCGAGGGGTGTAGAACGCACCGTGACACGGTCCGACGGCGGCACGGGATCTGGCTTCGTCACGCTCGAGCCATTGGACATCCTCTTCGGCGAACCCCCAACGGCGCAGGGAGGCCATGTAGCGGCGCAGCCGGGGGACGTGGGCGCGCCGGGTTGCGAACAGGAGCATTCCACCCTGCCGATAGCCGCAGTCGATCCCCTCGTCGGCCGTCACCCGACCGATCTCTTCGACCGCGTCCAGCATCGCCCGCTGGTAGGCGATCACCGGCTCCGCACCGTAGCGGGCAGCCATCGCCTCTTTGGATCCCGGAAACTTCGGAGACACCCAGCCGCCATTGCGCCCGGAGGCACCGAAACCACAGAAGCGCCCCTCCACGACCGCCACTTTGAGATCCGGCTGGGCGGCCAGGAGGTAATAGGCAGTCCACAGTCCGGTGTAGCCACCTCCCACGATCGCCACGTCCGCTTCGACCGCTCCCTCCAGGCGCGGTCGATCGACCGGTTCGGGACCTTGGTCGTGCCAGAGGCTGAGTGGGCTGCCGTCGCTGCGACGGGTGGTCACCCGGCCAGCACCTCCCCCAGGGAGTCCGAGAAGGCCTCGATCGCGCGGTCGGCGTCTTCGGTCGTCTGAGCCGCGCACAGGAACCATGGTTCGCGCGCGTCCGGGCACGGCATGACGCCCTTCGTGATCATCTTGAAGGCCACGGCGTCGTACGTGTCCCCGTCGTGGCGCGTCACGTCCCGGAACTCGCGGGGGGCATCCTCGTGGAGGAAGACCGAGAACATCGAAGGATGACCCACGACGTGACCTGCCACGCCCCGGTCGGCCAGGACCTTGGCGATTCCCTCCATCATCCGTCCGCCCGTCTTCTCGATCTGAGCGTAGGCCTGACCGTCGGAGAGCCGATCGATGGTTGCGGCGGCAGCGGTGGCCGCGATGCCGTTGCCCGAGTAGGTCCCGGCTTGGGCGATTCCACCTTGGCGCCAGCCTTCTGCAGCCCGCTCGTTCACGGCCACTGCTGCCACCGGGAACCCGTTCCCTAGAGCTTTGGCGTAGGTGCCGATGTCGGGGGTGACACCGAAGTGAGCGACGGCTCCCCCCAAGCCGAGACGAAAACCGGTCTTGACCTCGTCGAAGATCAGCATCGCGTCGTACTCGTCGCATAGGTCACGCAGGCCCTGCAGATAGCCGTCGGCCGGGAGGATGCCGAAGGCGTTGCCCAGCATCGGTTCGACTATCACGGCTGCGATCCGGCCGCCTTCGTTGCGGAACGTGCGCTCGACGATCTCGAGGTCGTTGAAGGGAAGCGTCCGGATGTAGGAACGGATCGCCTCTGGGATCCCTGAGGAGGACTGCCAAGGGTTCGGGCTGAAACGGGATCCGAGGGCGCCGGCTGGACCACCTGCGGTGGAGAACAGCACGTAGTCGTGCATTCCGTGGTACTGACCCTCGAACTTGACCACCACGTCCCGACCGGTCATCCCCCGCGCCAAGCGGATGGCGTGCATCGTGGCCTCGGTTCCGGTGTTGGTGAACCGCATGCGATGCGGCCACCCCAGGGCGGCGATGACCTTCTCGGCTGCCTCCACCTCCCGTCGTTGGGTCATGGCGAAGCTCGTCGCCGAGGCGGCCGCCTCCACCACCGACTGCACCACGGCCGGATCTCCGTGCCCGAGGATGATCGGACCGAATCCGCATTGCAGGTCCAGGTAGCGATTCCCATCGACGTCGACGAGGTAGCCACCCTCTCCCTTCTCGATGACGAGGGTGTCGTCGTCGCCCCAGTAGCGGAACTGGCTCGACACCCCGTTGACCAGCACGGCCGATGCCCGCTGGAACCAGTCTTTCGACGCTTGTCCTTGAAGGCCCATGGCTCTCACTCCTCTCGGAACCACCAGTCTTTCCGCGTCAAGCCCAGGTTCCAGTGGACGTGGCGCGGTCGCGTGAAACTCTCCAGGCCTTCGGGGCCCATTTCGCTGGCGTTCCCGCTGGCCCGCATCCCTCCCAACGGTGCCGCCAGGTTGTCGACGACCGGGTCGTTCACCCAGACCGTCCCGACCTGCAATTCGCGATAGGCCCTCTCGACCAACTCGGGGTCACGGGTGTAGAGGCTGGCTCCGAGCCCGAACGGCGTGTCGGCGGCGAGGCGGAACGCCTCGTCGGCGTCGTCGAACGGCATGATCGGCATCACCGGCCCGAACGTCTCCTCCCTCATCAACTCCATCTCGTGGTCGACGCCGGTGACAACTGTCGGCCGTAGATAGAAGCCGGGGCCATCGACGGCCTCGCCACCCACCAAGACCTCGGCACCGGCTCGCACGGCTGCGTCGATCTGGGAGAGCACTCTGGCCCGCCCTCGCTCCGTCCGCATCGGACCGACCTGGGTCGCAGGATCGAACGGGTCGCCCACACGGAGCTTTTCCGATAGCCCCACGGCTCGCTCGACGAACCGGTCGAAGACGGCCCGGTGCACGTACACCCGCTCCGTCGAAGTGCATACCTGGCCGGCGTTGAGGAACGACGCCCACGTCACCGCTTCGGCTGCGAGTACGGGGTCGACATCGGGAAATACCAGAGCGGGGTCCTTGCCGCCCAACTCGAGATGGGTTGCGGTGTCGTTGGCGGCACAGGCGGCGGCGATCCGCCGACCCACCCCCGTGCTTCCGGTGAAGGCAACCAGGTCCACCCGCGGGTCACCGACGAGGGCCTCGCCGATCTCCACTCCTCCACGAACGGTATTGAGCACCCCCGCCGGGAGGTGGGCAGCGAAGATCTCCGCCAGAAGCTGCAGGGACAGCGGCGTCTCCGGTGCCGGCTTCACGACGACGGTGTTGCCCGCGGCAAGAGCCGGGGCGACCTTGAAGGTCAAGAGGAGCAACGGGTAGTTGAACGGGATGAGTGCCGCCACCACCCCGTAAGGGACCCGGCGGACCATGCTGAGCTGGCCGGGGTCGTTGGATGGCGCCAGCCGTCCGGCATCGATCCGGGTCAGCTCGGCGTATTGGCGGAAGACGGCGGCCGCCATGTCGACGTAGAGACCGTTGCGGGTGAGGACACGCCCGGTCTCGCGGGTCAAGGCCTCCGCCAGCTCGTCGCGTCGATCCAGGAGGTCCTGGGCGATCGCCCGAAGCGCAGCCGATCGCCGATCTTGGGTGGAGTCACGCCATACCGGGAATGCTCGGGCCGCGGCGCCGACGGCAGCATCGACCTGGGCCAGGGAAGCATCCGGCCAGCGGACATGGACCTCGCCGGTCGAGGGGTCGAAGACGTCACGCGAGGGGCCCTCGCCGGCGATGAAGGAGCCGTTGATCAGTAAATGGCTGTCGGCCAAGCTCTCACCGCCCGTCATGCTAACCCACCGAACCTGGGGGTCGGCGGAGGAGACCCCTAGCATCGGTGCATGCGTAGAGTCGTCTGCGTCGGTGGCGGCCCGGCCGGCCTCTTCACGGCCATCCTGCTTCGCCGGGCGGACCCCTCCGTCTCCGTGACCGTCTACGAGCGCAACTCCTACGACGCCACCTACGGATTCGGCGTGGTGTTCTCCGATGAGACTCTCGGCAACATCGCCGCCGCCGATCCCGAGTCCTTCGGGCGGATCGAGGCCGAGTTCCGCTACTGGTCGGATCTCGAGATTCGCCGGGCGGGCGAGGTCACCCGCACGACCGGGCACGGCTTCGCCGCCTTCCCGCGCCTGCGACTCCTGCAGATCCTGGCCGATCGGGCGTCGGAGCTGGGGGCAGACGTTCGCTTCGAAGAGCCCGTCGGCGATGCCACCGCTCTGGAAGCCGACCTGGTCGTGATAGCGGATGGAGTCAACTCCAGCACCAGAACGGCGCTCTCCGATCGCTTCCTTCCCGAGATCACCCTCGGGAGGGCTCGCTATGCCTGGTTCGGGACCGAGCACGACTTCGAAGTCTTCACGTTCCTGTTCGAAGAGACGCCGCATGGTGTCGTCCAGGCCCACTGTTACCCGTATGCCGAGGGCCTCTCGACCTTCATCGTCGAGATGCCCGAGGAGACCTGGCGAGCGGCGGGCCTGGAACCGACCCGCGACTTCCTGCCCGGCGAGTCGGACCCCGGCGCCAGAGCGTTCGCCGAGAAGGTGTTCGGCCACCATCTCGGATCTCACGATCTGATCGGCAACAACAGCCGCTGGATCCGCTTTCCGGAGGTGGTCACCGAGCGATGGTGGTGGGATCGCTACGTGCTGATCGGAGATGCCGCCCACACCGCACACTTCTCCATCGGCTCGGGGACGAAGCTGGCGATGGAAGACGCCATCGCCCTGGTGGAGTCCTTGACGACCGTGGACGACCTGCCGACGGCGCTCGCCAACTACGAGTCGGATCGAAAGTCTCAGGTGGAGTCGACCCAAAGAGCCGCCCGAACCTCGCAGGCCTGGTTCGAATCTGTCGACCGGTACTGGCAGCTACCCCGACCCCAGTTCGACTTCCAGCTCCTCACCCGGAGTCAACGGATCACCCTCGACAACCTACGGATGCGCGACCCGGAAGGCACCGAGGGCATCGTCGCCGCCTGGCGAGCCGACCAGGCCTTGGCCGCGCCGGACCCGAACACCCCGCCCATGTTCCATCCGTTCCCACTTCGGGGGATCACCTTTCCGAATCGTCTCGGGGTGTCGCCCATGGCCCAGTACTGCGCCCGCGACGGAGAGCCGACCGAATGGCACATGGTCCACCTGGGCAGCCGCGCCGTGGGTGGGGCCGGCCTGGTGATGGTCGAGATGACCTGCGTTTCGCCGGAAGGCCGGATCACGCCGGGTTGCCCGGGACTCTGGAACGATCGCCAGGCTGAGGCCTTTCGCCCCATCGTCGATTTCGTGCACGACCACACCCATGCCATGTTCGGGATGCAGCTCGGTCACTCGGGGCGCAAGGGAGGCATGTTGGTGCCGTGGGAGGCCGGCGACGACGATGTCACCCCGGTGACGGGCGACTGGGAGCGCCTCGCCCCCTCACCGATCCCCTTCCGAGCCGGTGGACCCGTCCCGACCCCGATGACCCGTCGACACATGGACGAGGTCCGGGACCAGTTCGTCGCCTCGACCGTCCGGGCGGTGGAGGTCGGGTTCGACTTCATCGAGCTCCACATGGCCCACGGTTACCTGCTGTCGTCGTTCATCAGCCCTCTCACCAACGAGCGAGACGACGCCTACGGCGGCACCCTCGAGAACCGGATGCGCTACCCGCTGGAGATCGTCGACGCGGTTCGTGAGGCGATGCCGACCGCGATGCCCCTCTCGGTGCGAATCTCGGCGACTGACTGGGCCGAAGGTGGCACCACGTCAGACGACGCCGTGCGGATCTCCCGGATGCTGGCGGACCATGGTGTCGACATCATCGACGTGTCGACCGGCCAGGTCGTCGAGCACCAGCGCCCTCGATACGGCCGCCTTTGGCAGACTCCCTTCGCCGACCGCATCCGGCTGGAAGCCGGAGTGCCCACGATGACCGTCGGGGCCGTTTCGTCGGTCGACGACGTCAACACCGTGTTGGTGGCCGGTCGAGCCGACATCTGCCTCATAGCCCGACCTCACCTGGTGGATCCCTACTGGACGCTCAACGCCGCCATCGACAGCGGGTACGCCGGCCACCCGTGGCCGGTGCAATACCGGCGCGGCAAGACGGCACGCCGCCGGGAGCAGGATCCGAACCAGCGCTTGGTCTAAGGCGCTGTGGTCAGCACCAGGAAGATGCGGCGGAACGGGAACAGGGTCGTGCCGTCCGCCCGGCGGGGGTAGGCCTTCCGCAGCTCCTCGGAGTACTCGGCCGAGAAGGCGGCCGCATCTCCGTCGTCGAGCCGGTCCAGCACCGGGCGCAGGCCCGTTCCACTGACCCAATCGAATACCGGGTCGTCTCCATGGAGAGTGTGGAAGTACTCCGTTCTCCAGATGTCCACCTGGCCGAACGGAGCCAGCCACTCGTAGTAGTCCTGAGGAGCGGCCACCGGCGCCTCCCGCAAGGCCCCTTCCAGCCGGCTCCGCCAACGGCTCCTGGCGGCTACCTGCCGCATCGAGACGTGACTGGGAGCATCGAAGTTGGCCGGCATCTGGATCGCCATCACCCCGCCAGGAGCGAGCCAAGACACCAGTCGCGCCAGGATGCTCGGATGATCGTCCACCCACTGGAGGGTGGCGTTCGAGAAGACCACATCGACCTGGCGCGGGGGCGTCCAGTCCCGGAGGTCGGCCTCGACGAACTCTGCCCCGGGAAGGTCCCCCCGGGCTTTCGCGAGCATCTCGGGAGACGAGTCGATTCCCACGACGACCGCCTCCGGCCACCGCTCCACCAACAACCGCGTCGAGTTGCCCGGACCACAACCCACATCCACGACGTAGGACGGTCCCACGTCGGGAACCCGAGCCAGCAGGTCGCGGGCCGGGCGGGTGCGGTCGTCTTCGAAAGAAAGGTATCTGTCGGCATCCCAGGAAGGCATCGACCGAGCGTATCCTCCGTGGCATGACACGGGATCTCGGGCTGTACATCGACGGAGAGTTCACCGAAGGGACGGGAGACGAGGTCTACGAGCTCCACTCCCCAGTGACGGGTGAGCACATCGCCAACGTTCCGATCGCCTCGACGACCGACATCGACCGGGCAGTCGCGGCCGCCCGCCGCGCCACGGAAGAGATGCGCCACTGGACCGCATTCGAACGGGCAGAGTTGTGCTTGCGCATCTACGAGCTGTGGCAGGACCGAATCGAGGACGTCGCTCGTACCCTGACGCTCGAGCAAGGAAAACCCTACAGAGCCGAGGCCATCGACGACATCGCCGAGTCGGGCGACTACTTCCAGATCGCGGCGGAAGACGTGAAGCGCCTCGCCGGTGAGCTGATTCCGACGACCGAGCGCACCCGCCGCATGTTCACGGTCCACCGTCCCGTCGGTGTCTGGGCGGCGATCACGCCCTGGAACTTCCCGGTGATGATCCCCATGGAATACGTCGGGCCCGGTCTGGCGACTGGCAACGCCATCATCGTCAAACCACCGGAGTTCACCTGCATGGCCCTGCTGGAGATGGCGGAGGTCTTCACCGAGGCCGGAGTCCCTCCGGGTGCTATCCAGATCATCCCCGGTGGGGGCGCAATCGGCGAGGCACTGGTGACCCACGACGGCATCGACGCCATCGGCTTCACCGGATCGTCGGAGACGGGAAGGCGAATCGTCTCTCAGATGGGTTTGAAGCGCTCGATCATGGAGATGTCCGGCAACGGTCCTCTGATCGTGACCGGTGACGCCGACATCGAAGCGGCGGCCGAGGCGGCCGTCTACGGCGCCTATTACAACGCCGGCCAGGTGTGCTGCGCCACTGAACGTGTCGTCGTCCTCGACGAGGTCCACGATGAGTTCGTGGAAGCGACCTTGAAGGCAGCATCGGCCGTCAAGCTGGGTGACCCGTTCGACGACGACACCAACATGGGACCGCTCAACAACGATCCCACCGCCCGCAAGATGGATCGGCACCTGGAGGATGCCGTCGCCCGCGGGGCCGAGGTCCTGACTGGTGGTGGGCGGGCGGACGGCTTCCCGACAGATCTCTACTACCAGTTCACGGTGCTCGACCGGGTACCGGAAGACAGCCTCGTCTCCCGGGAAGAGTCGTTCGGGCCGGTGGTGCCGATCCTGGTGGCTAAGGACGACGACGACGCGATCGGCATCGCCAACCGCACCCATCTCGGCTTGCAGGCGGCGGTGTTCACCAACGACCTCTCGCGTGCATGGTGGTACGCCGACCGGATCCGATCGGGCACGGTGGTCGTCAACGACTCGACCGATTTCTGGGAGACCTTCCAGCCGTTCGGAGGGGCTGCGGGGACCGACACCGGATGGGGTCGTCAGCGCATCGAGGAGTTCACCGACCTGCAGACGATCAGCTTCAACCTGCGGGAGTTGTGACCGTCGTCATTCCATCGCCACTGCCATCCCGGCGAATCCTC
The DNA here is from genome assembly GCA_035304485.1 of Acidimicrobiia bacterium. Lineage (GTDB taxonomy): Bacteria > Actinomycetota > Acidimicrobiia > Spongiisociales > ZC4RG35 > ZC4RG17. Next base: position 9,742 of record DATGPZ010000224.1, read on the forward strand.
CACCGAAGGTTCCGAGGAGCACGCCAGGGAGAATGGCGGTGGCGAAAGAGTCGGCGAGATCGTTGTTGGTGATCAGCCAGATCCCCAGAGTCAATCCGACCAGCACGACCGGTATCCCGATGATGATCCCGCGCAGAATGGACATGCCGAAGGCGCGGTCACGGTCCTCATCGCTCGTGGTTTGCTGTGGGGTGGGATGTGCAGTACTCATTCGCTCGCCCTCATGATGCCACGATTCTTTCTCACCTCGACGCGACCCGGGTAGCGTTATACAAAGATGCATACCCCTTACGAGAAGCGCGCGAAAGAGATCCCGTTCGCCTCAGCCGAGTACATAAGCTTCGCCGCCCGCTCGACGTTCCTGGGTGTCCCGGCCCGGCGCCTGGACGATCTCGGCGACGGTCGGGTGGTGATCCTCGGTGCGCCTTTCGACTGGGGAACCTCCTATCGGCCGGGGGCCCGGTTCGGCCCCGCCGCCATTCGCAATGCCGACTACGGCGCGATGGACGGCTATCGGCCCCACCTCCCGACCGGGATCGATCCTCTCGGCGAGTTGGGGGTGGTCGACATCGGCGATGTCTACGTGGTGCCGGGCGACATGGAGACGTCTATCAGCCGCATCGCCGACACGGTCGAGACCGTCGCCAGGGCAGGCAAGGTCCCCATCGTGCTCGGTGGAGACCACACCATCACCTGGCCGAATGCGATGGGGGTGGCGCGGGTGCATGGCTTCGGGAAGGTGGCATTGGTGCACTTCGACGCTCACGCCGACACCGGCTACCTCCAGAACGGATCGCTCTACGGTCACGGGACGCCGATGCGGCGGCTCATCGAGTCGGGGGCGGTGCCCGGCCATAGGTTCGTGCAGATCGGCCTGCGTGGCTATTGGCCCGAGCCGGATGTCGTCGAGTGGATGAAGACCCAGCGGATGAAGAGCTTCCGGATGGATCAGATCCAGGAGCAGGGACTCGACGCCGTCGTAGACGAGGCCGTCGCCTCCGCCACCGAGGGCTCGATCGAGGGAGTCTTCATCTCGGTCGACATCGACGTGGTGGATCCCGGGCTGGCCCCCGGCACCGGGACCCCAGAGCCGGGTGGGCTGACGTCGCGGGAGTTGCTGGACTCCGTGCGCCGTATATCTCGCGAGACGCGGGTGCTCGGCGCCGACATCGTGGAGGTCTCACCGCCTTACGACGGCCGGGGAGAACAGACCGCCTACCTGGCGAACCGGGTGGTGCTCGAGGTCCTCAACGGCATCGCCGAACGCACCTGACCCCCGTTTTGGCGCGTTTAGCGGACCCCATACGGTCCGCTGAACGCGCTAGAACGGCGCTGATACCCAAGGGGGTTCACAAGGCCGGCTCGATCCATCACGGTCGCACCATGACGACCTCAGTTCCCGCCCGCGAGATCGAAGCCACCATCCGCGCGCTGGCCCGCACCCAACACGGCCTCGTGGGCCGCCGTCAGCTGCGTGCCGAAGGAATCGAGGCCCGCCGATTGAGACCCCTGGCCGTGCGCGGTTCCCTGGAGCGACTCTCGGAAGGCGTGTACCGAGTGGTAGGCACGCCGGAGACACCTCTCCAGAGAGTGATGGCCGCCATCCTCGACGCACCACCCGGGGCAGTCGCTTCCCACCAGACGGCAGCCGCCCTGTGGAACGTGCCAGGATTCCCACTAACCGGTGACGTACACGTGACCATCCCCCGCCAGGGATCACCCCACCGTCGATCTTTGGCAGTCGTGCACTATCACAAAGAGATGCCTCTCGACGAGGTCGTGCTTCGCCATGGGTTGCCTTGTACGACCCCCACACTCACGGCCTTCCAGTTGTGCGCAGTCGTGCACCCGGCCCGTGCGATGCGGGCGTTCGACGCAATGACAGTGAGGCGCCTCACCGGACCCAGACATCTGCGACGGCTGGTCAAACGGATCGGCGCCTCGGGCCGAAACGGCACTCGCCTCGCTCGTGAGCTCAGCGAGCAACCGTCCGACCAGAGTCCCCCCGAGAGCGGACTCGAGTCTCGGGTCGAATTCCTCGGCAAGCGCGCCGGTCTCGATCTCGATCGGCAGATCGAGGTGGGCGACTCCCACCGGATCGGTCGGGCCGACTTCCGGGTGCGCGACACGACCGGCCTCATCGAGGCCCAGTCTCTGCTCTATCACAGCTCAGCCATGGATGCTGCCGCCGACCGCGAGCGGCTCTCCCGGATGCAGGAGGCCGGGTTCTCGATTCTGACCGTCTGGGACTTCCAGGCGTTTCACCAGCCGGAGGCGGTGATCCAAGCCATGCAGGCTTTCAAGCGCCGGCTGGATGCCGGAGAACTCCCCTTCCACCTCGATTGTGGCCCTCCCCCGGGCTTTCAGCGCGTCTAGCGGACTCCATAGGGTCCGCTAGACGCGCCAAAGCGGGGAGGTCAGCCGCCGCGGGCGATGTTGAAGTAATCCGTGAACAGGATCTCGTCGTCGCCGGTGTCCTCGATCGCCTCCAGCAAGGCGAAGGTCTCGTCGTCCGGGTAGATGGCCGGGTCCTCCAGGATCTCCGGGTCGATGAACTCCTCGGCCGCCTCGTTCGGGCTGGCGTAGAAGGTCCAGTTGGTCAACTGGGCGCCGTTCTCGGCGTCCAACAGGAAGTTGATGAACGTATGAGCCGTGCACGGATGATCCGCGTCGGCGGGTATCGCCATGGTGTCCGTCCACAACGTCGCCCCTTCCTCGGGAATCACATACGCCCAATTGTCGGGATTCTCCGTCTCGTCGAAGGCGGTGAAGAAGTTGCCCGAGTACCCGTGTGACACCGACACCTCACCGTTGACCAGGTTGTCGGGATACTGATCGGAGTCGAAGGTGGTCACGTTGGCGGCGGCGATCAGGTCGGCCGCTTCCTGCAGCGCATCTTCCGACGTCTCGTTCAGGCTGTAACCGAGGTACTTGAGGGCGGCTCCGACTGTCTCCCGGGCGTCGTTGAGCAACGACACCCCGCCCGGGTATGCGGCAGTCGCCTCCGGGTCGAAAGCGAGAGACCAACTGGGCGTGAAATCCTCACCCACGACGGACAGGTTCACTCCCAGGCCGGTCGTCCCCCACTGATAGGCCACGGAGTAGGTCCCGTCGGGGTCGTACGGCATCCCGACGAACTCCGATCCGAGGTTGGAGAGGTTCGGGAGGGCGTCGGCTTGCAGTTCCATCAGCAGGCCCTCTTCGATCATGATGGCCACCATGTAGTCGGAGGGCACGATCAGGTCGTAGACGACCCCGGCCTGGATCTGGGCCAGCATCGTCTCGTTGGAGTCGTAGAAAGTCTCGACGACGTCGACGCCATACTCCTCTTCGAACGCCGCGATCAGATCCGGGTCTATGTAGTCGGACCAGTTGTACAGGTTCAATTCACCGTCCGTCTGGTCGACTTCACAAGTCCCGTCGCCGTCCCCGGACGTCACCGGTCCGCCAGAGACGGTGGTCGGGGTGGCGCTCCCGCTACACGCCGCCAGCGTCAGCGCCAACACGACTGACACGGCCAGCCATCGGAGCCGTTGGTCCATCGGTATCTCCTTCATCCGTTTCGCTCGTTGTCGCTACCGGTGCCGACCGCCGCTGGAACCCCAGCGATACCGCCACCAGCAAGATCGAAGCCACCAGCATCGCAGTCGACACCGCGTTGATGAGCGGGCTCACCTCCCGCCGCACGAGACCGAACACATAGACGGGGAGGGTGGTGGAGCCCGGTCCCGTCACGAAGCTCGTCACGACCACGTCGTCCAATGACAGGGTCAACGCCAGGAGGGCGCCTCCCGCCACGCCCGGCATGATCAGAGGCAGCGTGACCTTGCGGAAAGTCTGCCACGGACTGGCGTATAGGTCGGCGGCTGCCTCGGTCAGATGGGGGTCCATCCCGGCCAGACGCGCCCGGACGACAACTGCCACGAACGAGATGTTGAAGGCGATATGGGCCAGCGAGATCGACCCCAGGCCAAGTGACAGTCGGATGCCGGTCAGCCCCTCCAGGAAACCGAACGCCTGGGTGAAGAACAGGAGCATCATCACCGCCATCGTCACGTCGGGGATGATGATCGGCAGGTAGAGGAGACCGTCGAGGGTCCTCTGTCCTCGGAAGCGGTACCGCTCCATGGAGATGGCCGCCGCGGTTCCCAGTACGACCGAGACGACGGTCGACACCGCCGCCACGATCAGGGTGTTGCGGATCGCCCGCATCACATCGTCGTTCTGGATCATCGCCCGATACCAGCGCAGGGAGGGTTCGGTCCAGACGCCCACCCGGGAGTTGTCGTTGAACGAGAAGACAGTCAGGACGATGATCGGCGCGTAGAAGAACAGGTAGACCAGCCAGCCGTGGGCGGCGAGGAGGCGATCGACCAGCGGCCGGGGGGTGGTCGCCTCGTTCACAGGGTCCTCCCGCCCCGCCGGAAGTAGAAGATGGTGGCGATCAGCATGATGAGCATCACCGACACCGACAGGGCCGACCCAAACGGCCAGTTGCGGGCAGTGAGGAACTGGAGAACGATGTAGTCGCCGAGGTAGGGGGGACTACCCCCACCGAGGATGGCCGGTACGACGTACGCCCCCAACGCGGGGATGAACACCAGCACCGAACCGGCCACCACGCCCGGCATCGACAGTGGCAGCGTCACCTTCCGGAAGGCGTCCCAGCCGCCGGCGTAGAGGTCCCGAGCCGCTTCGACCAGGCTCCAGTCCATCCTCTCCAGGGCGGCATAGAGCGGCAGGATCATGAAAGGCATGTAGCCATAGACCAGGCCTATCAACACCGCCCACACCGTGAAGAGGAGACGAACCGGCTCCCCACCCAACAGTTGGCTGATGATCGACAGTGGGCCCTCCGATCCCAGCAAGAACTTCATGGCGTAGGTGCGCACCAGGAAGTTCGACCAGAAGGGAATCATCACCAGGACGAGCAGTAGGGATCGAACCTTCGGCGAGCGGGTGGCGATCCAATAGGCGAACGGATAGGAGAAGACCAGGCACAGGACCGTCGTGGCCGCCGCCAACAAAAACGACCGGACGAAGACTCGGGCAGGAGCCGCCGAGAACACCCGAGCCCATGCATCCAGGTTCCAATCCGACAGCGCGGTGGCGCCGGTCGAGGTCCGGGTGGCGAACGAATAGACCGCCACGATGAGGAGCGGGATGGCGAAGAACAGGATCAGATAGACGTAGGCGGGGAGGCCGATGAGAAACCCGCGGCGACTGGCAGCTCGTTCCGCCCTCGCTTCGAGATCGGCCATCACCATCAGTCCGTCACCACGTTCGTCGCCGCCGGATCCCAGGCGACGATGGCCTCCTCCCCCACTTCATACACCTCGACGTCCGGGCGGTTCTCCTCCCTCGCCTCCAGCGGCTCCGGCAGACCTACGTCGACGTCGTAGAAGTACGAGTCTCCGTAGTACATCCTCCGGCTGACCTTGCCGTTGAGGCGGATATGACCGTCCGGGATCGGCTCATCGAGATCGAAGAGCTCGAGCCGTTCGGGCCTGAGCGCCAACGTCACCTCACTCCCGTCGGGCTGGTCGGTCGAGATGGGGAGCTCCACCCCGCTCGCAAGACGCACGCTCCCGCCGGCTGCCACGGCATCGATGAAGTTGATGTCCCCGATGAAACTCGCCACGAACCGGGAGGTGGGCCGCTCGTAGATCTCTTCCGGCGTCCCGACCTGCAGCAGATTGCCGGCATCCATCACCCCGATCCGATCCGACATGGTCAGGGCCTCTTCCTGGTCGTGGGTCACGTATATGAACGTGATCCCCACTCGCTCCTGGAGGTCCTTGAGCTCGACTTGCATCGACTGTCGCAGTTTCAGGTCGAGAGCGCCCAACGGCTCGTCGAGCAAGAGCACCTCCGGCTCGTTGACCAACGCCCGGGCGAGAGCCACCCGCTGACGCTGGCCACCCGAGAGTTGGGACGGCCGGGCATCGGCCCGCTGGCGTAGTTGCACCTGGTCGAGGACCCGCTCGACCCGTTGGGCGACTTCATTGGATCCCAGTTTCCGCATCTGGAGCCCAAACGCGACGTTGTCGTAGACGGTCATGTGAGGGAAGAGCGCGTAGGACTGGAACACGGTGTTGACCGGTCGCCGGTTGGGCGGCAGGAGGCCCATCTCTTCGCCGTTGATGCGGAGTGAGCCTTCGGTCGGGTGTTCGAAGCCCGCGATCATCCGCAGCGTCGTCGTCTTGCCGCAACCGGATGGCCCGAGCAGAGAGAAGAACTCGCCGTGCCCGATGGTGAGATCGATCGCGTCCACGGCGGTCACTTCACCGAAGCGTTTGGTGACGCCCGCGAGTTCGACTGCGGCGCCACTCATCGACGGCCCCTCTCGTAGACGGGGCGGCCACGACGAAACACGACGTCCACGCCAGTCCCGGCGAATCCGCCATCCACGAACGGGTTTCGATCGAGCACCACGAGGTCGGCAACATTACCCACTGTGATCGAACCGCGCGCGGGATCGTGGTTGTGCCATGCGGACCCGGCGGTGTAGGCCGCCAGGGCCGTGACAGGGTCGACGGCTTCCAGCGGATTCATCGGTGCCACTTCCTCCCCGTCCGGCGGGGTGCGCGTCACCGCAACGTGGATCTGTGCCATCACGTCACAGGTGGACACCGACCAGTCCGATCCTCCCACCAGCGTCGCCCCTGTCTTCACGAGACTGGCGAACGGATACTGCCGCTCCGAGCGTTCCCTTCCCAGGAAGGGAACGGTCAGCTCCTCCTGGTAGCCGTCCTCGCAAGCCCACAAGGGCTGGGCGTTGGCGGCAACACCGAGACGATGGAAGCGGTCGATGTCATCGGGGTGGATGACCTGGATGTGGGAGATGCTGTGGTGCGCTGCACTCCAACCGTTGGCGCTCCGGGCAGCTTCCACGGCATCGAGTGCGTTGCGGACCGCCCGGTCACCGATGGCATGGAAATGGATCTGGAATCCTTCCGCGTCCAATCGGATGACGATCTGCTTCAACTCTTCGAGGTCGATCATGTCGATGCCAGTGCCGCCGACCTGCTCATACGGGTCGAGCATCGAGGCCGTGAAGTTCTCGACCACGCCGTCCAGCATGAGCTTGACCGCCGTCGGCCGGTAGCCGGGCGCACTCTCGTCCCGCCATTCTTTCAGCCGCTCGATCTGGTCGATTCCACCATCACGGTCCCACCACAGGGCCGCCGTGACCGAGCCGACCAGTCTTCCCCGGGAGGCCAGGCGTCGGTAGGCGCGATGGAGTGGCTCGGCTACCCACGCGTCCATCCAGCCGGTGATTCCATGGGCGAGCAGGTGACGTTGACCGGCCTCCAGGGCCGCCTCGATCTCCGCCTCGGTCTCGGGAGGAAGGACTTGCTCGACCAGGGCCATCGCTCCTTCATGCAGGGTTCCCTGGGGACTCCCGTCCGCCAGGCGTTCGATGCGCCCGTCCGGTGGGTCGGCGGTGGCGGAAGTGACGCCCGCCGTCTCCAAGGCGAGCGTGTTCACCCAGGCTCCGTGGCCATCCCGATTCGTCAAGAACACGGGTCGATCCGATACCACCGCATCCAGGGCAGAGGCAGTGGGGCAACCCCGATCGAACCAGTCCTGTGACCAGCCGCCCCCGCGCACCCACTCTCCGGGCGCCAGCCGCGCGGCGTAATCGGCGATGATGCGCAACGCCTCTTCGGGACCGGAAGCGTCGAGGAGGTTGCATCCGAGGAGCTTCTGGCCGCCGTGATGGGGATGGACGTGAGCGTCGGTGAAGCCGGGTGTGACCAGCCGACCTTCGAGGTCGAGGACTTCCGCCCCGGCCACGTGAGGCGCGACATCGGACTCGTGTCCAACGGCGACGAACCGCTCCCCCTCGATCGCCACCGCCCGGGCCCAGCTGCGGGCAGCGTCGCCCACGAACACCTTGCCGTTGACGAGGACGTATCTGGTCGGCACGACGGCACTCTAGAACCCGACCGGAGCCGGCCGAGCCTGGGGCACCCACTAGCCTGGCCGGCATGAGCGCTTTCTGGCACCCCTTCGCCGACATGCACACGGTCCAGCATTCCCCCTTCCTGGTCGACCGCGCCGAGGGGGTGTACGTCTACGACGAGGACGGAAATCGTTACCTGGACGCTGCCGCCGGACTTTGGTACGCCAACATCGGATACGGTCGTGAAGAGGTCGTCGAGGCCGTGAAACGCCAGATGGACGAGCTGCCGGTGTTCCATTGCTTCGTCGATTACGGGACCCGCCCGCCGATCGAGCTAGCCGACCGCATCGCCGCCATCTCCCCCGATCCTGGATCGAAGGTGTTCTTCGGTCAGGGGGGCTCCGATGCCGTCGACACCGCGGCCAAGCTGGCCCGGCGCTACTTCGCCGCCATCGGCCAGCCGGAGCGGACCGTGTTCATCGCCCGCGAGTGGGGATATCACGGCATGAATGCCTATGGGACTTCCCTCGGTGGGATGGAGCCGAACCGGTTCGGGTACGGAGAACTGGTGAGCGATGTCGTCTTGGTTCCCTACGACGACGCCGAAGCCGTCGAGAAGGCCATCGAGCACGCCGGACCCGAACGCATCGCCGGCATGATCGTCGAGACCGTCGTCGGAGCAGGCGGTGTGCGCCCCGTGCCGGAGAGCTACCTCAGACAGGTGCGGGAGGCCATCCGTCAGGCCGGCGGCCTCTACATATCCGACGAGGTCATAACGGGGTTCGGACGGGTCGGCGACTGGTTCGCGGCCAAGCGCTTCGGACTGGAGCCCGACATGATGACTTTCGCCAAGGGGGTGACGTGCGGGTATCTGCCGCTGGGCGGAGTGGTCATCGCCCCTCACATCGCCGCGCCCTTCTTCGACCAGCCCGGGAACGTGTTCCGTCACGGCTACACCTACTCGGGCCACTCCGCGGCCTGCGCAGCCGGTCTGGCGGTGATGGACATTCTCGAGACCGAAGGGATATTCGAGCGAGCCCTGCAGTTGGAGGAGGAGTTACCCCGAGTCCTATCACCCCTGGAGGATCTCGACTTCGTCACCGAGATCCGCGGGGGTGTGGGTGCTCTCGCCGCGGTCCAGCTCGACGTGAGTGACGAAGGCCTCCCGGCCCGAGCAGCCCAGGCCTGCCGCGAAGCGGGTGTCCTCACCCGGGCGGTGGGAGGAGGCGGCCTCCAGGTGTCTCCACCGCTCATCCTCACGCCCGAGCAGGCCACCGAGATGGCAGAGCGCTTCCACCAGGGCCTGTCGTCGCTCTGAACGATGAGGGAGGCCACCCCCAGGTCGACTCGCCGGTGGGTGGCTCCCAGCTTGGTCCTCGTGACGGGTGCGCTCGTCGTGGCGACGGCGTCTGAAGACGGACCGACCCTGTGCCCATTTGCGCTGACGACCGGCGTCGCTTGCCCGCTGTGCGGGATGACCCGGGCGGCAGCGCACCTGATCCGCGGCGACCTGGCGGAGGCGGCCGCCTCCCACCCACTCGTATTCCTTGTCGTGGCGTCGGTCCTCGTCTACCTGGCGATCGCTCTCTCGGGCCGCCGCATGCGGAATCCGCGCTGGACAGGAACCCTCTGGTTGGGGGGTGCCGCCATCGTCATCGTCGTCTGGCTGATCCGACTGGCGACGGGAACCCTGCCACCGGTCTAGCTCAGCCCGCTACCGCCTCGCCGTTCATACGCCGATAGGCATACGCCGTCGCGATGACGGTCACCGGGAACGACACGAGGAGACCGACGCCGCACAGCAGGGCACCGATGAAGTTGGCGACGATGATGCCGAGATAGAGGCCGATCACTGACCCCACATTGCGGTTCACCATCTCGAAGCTCGCCTTGATCCCGTCGATCGCCGACATGTTCTTGTCGATGATGAAGTGCATCGTGAACTGGGTGAAGAACACCCAGATGAGTCCGGGGACGAAGCAAAGGGCGAACCCGATCGACGAACCGACACCGATCAGAAGGGCAGCCACGATCACCTGGGGCAGGTTGTCGGTCGACAGGAAGGTGTTGAGATCGATCCGCTCGTTGCGTGTGATGGCCAGACCACCGCGGATGATCCCTGCCTGGATGATGAAGCCCACGAGGACCGCCACGATGCTGAAGATCGCAGTCGAGAACAGGAATCCGGTGAGTCCGCCACCCGAGATCGTGCCGTCAGGCTGGATACTCACCTCGGCGATTCCGTTGGTGAGCAGGTACCAGAGGAACGACAGGACTCCACCACCGACGATGAGGATCAGGGCCGCAGTCAGGATCGGTCCGACGTTCTCCTGGAACTTGCGCCACCCATAGTTGAACGCCTCACTCAATTCGAACGGGGCCTGACCGCCACCGGGAAATCCACCTCCCGGAGGTTGAGAAGGGCCGCCTGAACCTCCCACCGGGGGCTCGCTAGTCATGGTCCGCAACTCCTTGGAACTCGCTCGCGCGGGAGCCTAGCGGTACTCGCCACCGCCTAGTCGGCAATCTGGGGCAGTCGATGCTGGACGACGATTCGAGATGCTCAGGTCTCAGACCGCACCGCGGTTTGCCGTTGACGAACCGCCCAGGCACTGGCGCCGGCGATGGCCGTGATCAGCAGCGGTACCCACAGCTTCGAGACCAGTACCTCTGCCACCGCACCACTCACCCCGGCGCGCCCACCCCTTGGATCCATCACCCACGCACTGAGCCGGAAGAACACGGCAAAAGTGAACGCCGACACGGCCAACCTGGTCAGAAGCGTCTTGATCATCTGCCGCCGGTCCTCGGCGAGATAGATGGCTAGACCGCCGCTGCTCAGCAGGGACGCCAGACCGACCAGCGTCGCCACCGTCAGAGTGCGCGCCGGCCCGGAGCCGGGACCCACCATCGGCCTATCGCTCTCGGGCGCCAGGACCAACGGCTCCAGCCGATCGACCACCGCCCCCACCTGGGCTTCGGTCACCTCCATGCCCATCGTCCTCAGCGCCACGGTCACCGCCGGCACGGCGGGGCGATAGGCAGCGGCGACATCGACGACCACGGGCCCATCGTCGGCATGGGCCATCGCCACGACCGCCTCGCCGATCAGTTCGGCCGTCGCCGCCCGAACCTCTGGGAGGGCAACGATCTGGGCTGACGTTCCCCCATCCGCCACACCGACATCACCCAGAGCCCTCTCGAACCACCCTTCGATCCGGGACGTGACGAAGTCGGATTCGACGAGGTGAGATGCGGCCGAGGACACCAGGCCGGTGTCGGAGGCGACAGAACGCCCCCAGATAGACACCAGAAAGACGGTTATGGAGATGCCGTACACCCACAGCACGACGCTGATCAGGAGCCGCCGGCCGCGGGAGGGTTCAGCGGATGACGAGGTCGGGGTGGGTTCGGACACGGGGTCGTGCTTCCTCCACCGCTACTGCCAACTCGTCGAATGCCGCCGCCGCCTCCGAATCGGGGGCGGCGAGAGAGACCGGCTGACCCGTGTCGGCGCCCTCGCGCATGGCGGGCACGAGCGGGATCTGGGTCATGAGTGGCACGCCGACTTCCTCGGCCAGGGCCGCTCCCCCGCCGGCACCGAACAACTCGTAACGCTTTCCGTCGTCCCCGGTGAACCAGGACATGTTCTCGACGATCCCGATGACCTCTTGGTCGACCTGGTCGGCCATCAGTGCCGCTCGGCGAGCTACTCGCTGAGCCGTTGGCTGGGGGGTGGTGACCACCAGCACCTGGGCGCGAGGCAGGAACTGGGCCATCGAGATCGAGATGTCACCGGTGCCGGGCGGCATGTCGACGACCAGGAAATCCGGGGCGTCCCAGAACACGTCCTGCAGGAACTGCTCGATCGCCTTGTGCAGCATGGGTCCCCGCCAGATCACGGCCTTGTCATCCGGCACGAAGTAGTCCATGGACATGACCTGGACGCCGAACCGCCGGGGCGGAATGATGGATTGGTCGATGACGACGGGTGGCCGATCGATTCCGAACATCCTCGGGATCGAGAATCCCCAGATATCGCCGTCGATGATCCCCACCCGATGACCGCGCTGGGCGAGAGAGACCGCCAGATTGGTGCTGACGGACGACTTGCCGACGCCCCCCTTTCCGGATGCGATGGCCACGACCCGGGTGCGGTTGCCCGGTTCCCCCACCTTCGGCCCCACCTGGGCCCGCAGCTTCTCCATCAACTCGTGGCGTCCGTCGTCGTTCATGTCGACGAACTCCACGGTGAGTCGTTGGCCTCCGGCTGCCTCCCGGATGGCTTCGTCCAGGTCTCGCAACGCCGGGTGGTGCGGCACCGGCACCCGGACGGTCACGGTGTCGGCTCCGAAGCGCTTGCTGGTCAGATCGTCGATGAGACCCAAGTCGCCGAGGGTGCGATCGAGCAGGGGCTCTCTGACGGCCTCGATGGCGGCGCGCAAACTGCTGGAAGGACTCTCGGCCAAGGTTTTTCCCCTACGGAGACAGTGTCTAGAAGCTGGGGCGAACTATAGTTCGGGCCGAGGATATCCCGACATGGACCTGACCTCGCTCGACGAGCGGATCGCCGATCTGACATCCGCCCTGGGTGACCCTACCCGAAGGGCCATCTACGTCGCCGTCCGGGAGTCGTCGGAGCCGATGACGACCTCGCGTATCGCCCAGCTCTTCGACATCCACCCGAACGTCGCTCGCCACCATCTCGACAAATTGGCGGACGACGGCTGGCTGATCGTCTCCCGCCAGCGGGCGTCCGGCCGCTCGGGACCTGGGGCGGGGCGACCCGCCAAGACCTATCAGGCGTCGAAACGCGAGGTGTCCATCCATTTCGCCCCGCGTCGCTACGAGCTGCTGGTCGACCTGTTGATGCGGGTAATAAACGAGATCGCCCCCGAAGGCGTCAGCGAGATCGCCCAACGGGTCGGCTACGAGTATGGACGGGAGCTGGCCAAGGAGATCGGTGCTCCCGAAGACGCCGGCTACACCCATGCCATCCAGGCGGTGGCGATGGCCATGACCGGTCTCGGATTCAGCATGGACCCGGACGTCGAGGGTGAGCGCCTCCTCACCACTCATTGCCCCTTTGGCGACGCCGCCACCGACCACCCGGACGTGGTCTGCTCCCTAGACCGGGGCATCGTCAGCGGACTAGCCGGGGGTCTGGGTGCGAGCGCCGAACCGGTGCTCATCCCCCATTCGCAGCCGGAGGACCAGTGTGTCACCCGGGTGCCGGTGACCATCCGCTGACACGGCGAACAACCACCGTTCTTGCGTCGTCGCCTTCTCGGGTGCAGTCACGACCTCTCTACACTCGGAGGAGATCACCAACGACCGAAAGGACGACATGTCCGCCGATCCATTCGGGGCCTATACGACCATCGAAACGCCTCTGGGTGAACGCAAGATCGCCCGACTCGACGCCATCGACGGCGCCGAGCGATTGCCGTATTCCATACGCGTCCTACTAGAAGCGGCCCTCCGCAAGCTGAGCGACGGGCTGGTCGACCCCTCCGATATCGAGACCATCGCCGCCTACGACGCCCGCAACGTCGCCGAAGGTGAGATCCCCTTCATCCCGGGCCGAGTGGTGCTCCAGGACTTCACAGGCGTCCCGGCGATCGTCGACCTGGCCGCCATGCGCTCGGCGATCGTGAAGATGACGGGCGACGAGTCGACCGCCCAGAAGGTGAACCCGCTCATTCCGGCCGACCTCGTCGTCGACCACTCGGTCCAGGTCGATTCGTTCGCTCGCCCTGACGCACTGCTGATCAACTCTCGCAAGGAATTCGAGCGCAACCAGGAGCGCTACGAGTTCCTCAAATGGGGTCAATCCGCCTTCGACAACTTCCGAGTCGTACCCCCGGCGACGGGGATCGTCCATCAGGTCAACCTCGAGTATCTCGCGAAGGTCGTCTGGGACGACGGCGAGTGGCTCTTCCCCGATTCATTGGTTGGAACCGACAGCCACACCACGATGATCAACGGTCTGGGTGTCGTCGGATGGGGCGTCGGCGGCATCGAAGCCGAAGCCGCCATGGTCGGCCAGCCGATCTACATGCTCTTGCCTGAGGTGGTGGGCTTCCGGCTCACCGGCGCCCTCCCCGAAGGCGCCACCGCCACCGACCTCGTCCTGCGAGTCACCCAGATTCTCCGGGAGCACGGCGTGGTCGGGAAGTTCGTCGAATTCCACGGCCCCGGCCTCGCCAACATGCCGATCGCCAACCGGGCGACGATCGCCAACATGGCTCCCGAATACGGAGCGACCATCGGGTTCTTCCCGGTCGACGAACAGGCGATCCGCTACATGCGCCTGACCGGCAGGGACGAGGACCTCCTCGAGACGGTCGAGCAGTACTACAAGATGCAAGGGCTGTGGCGAGACGACAGCCTCGACATCACCTATTCGGCCGATCTCGAGCTGGATCTCGGGACGGTCGAGCCGGCTGTGGCGGGTCCCAAGCGCCCACAGGACCGTATCGACCTGTCGGCGATGAAGGCTCAGTGGCGTCAAGACCTCGAGATCACCTACGGCAAGTCAGCCGGTAACGGACCTGGAACCCTCTCCGAATGGACCGACGAGGGCGGTGCTCCAGCCCCGGCGGCTACCGCGGTTCTCGACCGAACCGGCGGAGCGCAGGTCACCTACGACGGCGAGACCTTCGAGCTCCGGGACGGATCTGTCGTGATCGCCGCCATCACGTCGTGCACCAACACGTCCAACCCCGATGTCATGGTCGCCTCGGGCCTGGTGGCCCGCAAGGCACTCAACCTGGGTCTCCAGCGGAAGCCGTGGGTGAAGAGCTCGCTGGCCCCCGGCTCGAAGGTCGTAACCGAATACCTGGAATCGTCCGGCCTCCTCGGCGCCCTGGAAGAACTGGGATTCCATGTCGTGGGCTACGGCTGCACGACCTGCATCGGCAACTCCGGCCCACTCCCCGAGCCGATCTCCGAAGCGATCCACGCCCACGACCTGGTCGCCGCTTCCGTGCTGTCCGGAAACCGCAACTTCGAAGGCCGGATCCATCCGGACACGCAGGCCAACTACCTGGCCTCGCCGCCGCTGGTCGTGGCGTACGCCCTGGCCGGGACCGTCGACTGGGATCCGATCAACGAGCCAATCGGCCAGGATCGCGACGGCAACGACGTGTATCTGCGCGACATCTGGCCGACCCAAGCGGAGATCTCGGCCGTCGTCAGCGAACACGTCGACGAGAGGAAGTTCCGGGAACGCTATGCCGACGTCTTCACGGGCTCCGAGGAATGGCGTGCGATCGAAACCACGGGATCGGCGCTCTACGACTGGTCGGAGGACTCGACCTACATCCAGGAGCCGCCCTTCTTCACCGACCTCACCCCCGAGATTCGGCCCATCGAGCCGATCCGCGGTGCCCGTGTCCTCGCCAAGCTGGGCGACTCGGTCACGACCGATCACATCAGCCCGGCCGGCACCATCGCCGTCGACTCCCCCGCCGGTCAGTACCTGATCTCCAAGGGCGTGCAGCCGGCGATGTTCAACTCGTACGGCTCTCGCCGAGGCAACGACCGGGTCATGACGCGTGGGACGTTCGCCAACATACGAGTGCGCAACGAACTCGCTCCGGGCACCGAAGGAGGATGGACGACCAACTTCCTGACCGGCGAGGTGACCTCCATCTACGACGCCTCCATGGCGTACCAGGAGAAGGCGATTCCACTCGTCGTGCTCGCAGGGGGCGATTACGGGATGGGCTCATCCCGGGACTGGGCGGCCAAAGGCACATTCCTGCTCGGAGTCAAGGCGGTGATCGCCACCTCCTTCGAACGGATCCACCGTTCGAACCTCGTGATGATGGGAGTGCTGCCGCTCCAGTTCCCGGTCGGAAGTGATGCACGCTCGCTCGGGCTCGACGGCACCGAGACTTTCGACATCGATGTGACCGATGACCTGGTCCCTCGCC
The DNA here is from genome assembly GCA_035304485.1 of Acidimicrobiia bacterium. Classification (GTDB taxonomy): domain Bacteria; phylum Actinomycetota; class Acidimicrobiia; order Spongiisociales; family ZC4RG35; genus ZC4RG17. The sequence goes on from DATGPZ010000224.1 coordinate 25,591, forward strand.
AGCCGATTCGGGTCACGGCCACCCGACAGGACGGCACCACGGTCGAGTTCGATGCCATCGCCCGGGTGGATACGCCGATCGAGGTCGAATATCTCCGAAACGGCGGCATCCTCCATTACGTGCTGCGCCGGATGGCGGCCCAGGACTGACGAGGTTCGGTGAAGGCGGACACCACCCCCGCAGAGGAGACCATCCACAAGCCGGGGCTATCCGGTGGTGTCCTGAGCCTCATCTTCGTGGTCATCGCCGGCGGAGCGGCCCTCGTGACCTGGGTGCTCCAAGACGACGGGGTGACGACGGTCGAGGTGGGCGAGCCGGCTCCGAGATTCGTCGTCACCACGTTCGACGGCGAGACCTTCGACCTCGACGAACACATCCGGTCAGGCCGCGGCCCCGTGCTCCTCAACCTGTGGGCGTCCTGGTGCGAGCCGTGCCTCGAAGAGTTCCCGGTTCTGGCCGACTACGCCCGCTCGACGCCCGAAATCACGGTGGTGGGAGTCGCGGTCCAAGATCAAGAGCCGAGCGCCCGTGACTTCGTGGATCGCTTCGACCCTCCGTTCACGGTCGCCTTCGACGAAGGGAACCGGGTCCGGGATGCCTATCCGACCTTCGGCCTCCCAGTGACGATCCTGATCGACTCAGACGGCGTCGTCTCCCAGATCGTGATCGCTCGTCTCACGCCCGATCGGCTCGCCGACCTGCCGATCGACGCCTAGGGACCGACGACCCCACCCGAGTCGAGGAATGTCCCCGCCCATTCGAACAGGAAGAAGAGGGCGACCAGCAGCACGGCAAGGAGGACGAGCAGCTCCACCACCTTGACGGGGGCCGGCCCAGGGAGCCTGTCCCAGAGGCGTCTCATGTGCGCTGCTCCGGACCGCCGCCATGGAGACGGACCAGCTCCGCGTAGGCATGGTTTGGACCCTCGACCAGTTCGGCCTGGATGATCAAGCGCTCAGCGGCGGAGAAGTGCGGATGGCAGGTGGTGAGCGTGAGCCAGGCACCCGGTCGGTCCTCCGTCACCCACACGTCGGTCGGCTTCACCACGATCGAGTGCCGGACTTCGAAGACGTGTGTCCCCAGAGCCGTCTCGACTTCGATCCTGTCGCCTTCGACCAGCTGGTCGAGGTCGTAGAAGGGGCGGCCGTATGTGGTGCGGTGGCCGGAGATGACGGCGTTCCCTGGCTGGCCAGGAACCGGAGTCCAGGGCATATGGCCAGGCCCTTTCTTGAGGGTCTCCGTATCGACGCCTTCGAACATGACTTCATCCACATCGATGGCCGGGATGCTGATCCGGCCCAGCGTCGAGCCGATCTCGCCTGCGCTCTCCTTCAGGAGCTCGGCTCGTACCACTGTGGTCGTGGTGGTCTTCTCCTCGACCACCTCCACGATCTCGGGCTCCGGCAACTCGACCCGTCGTTCGGCGAGTTCGTCGTCCAGTTGTTCCATGGCCTGGGCCTGGAGCCTGTCGTTGAGGAGATCGGTGACGAACAGCTGGTAAGCCAGAAAGGCGAATACGAGCAGGGCGCAGCCGATCAGCGCCCAGCCCACACGGCGAAGAATCTTTCGGAAGCCCACGGGGTCATCAGGCTACCGCCCTGGTCGAGAATGCAAGTGCTCCGCGCGAGCTGGCGGTGGGGTCAGCGGCCGGTCCAGGAAGGTGAGCGCTTCTCGATGAAAGCGCTGACCCCTTCCCGCGAGTCGTCCGTCAGAGACACCGCCGTCAGACCGCCCTGCAAGCGATCGAGGGCGGCATCGAAACCGAGGTCGGCCACCGAGTAGAAGGCATCCCTTCCCAGCTCGAGAACGGCCGGACTGCGGGCGATCAGCGACGACACGACCTCGTCGACCGTCGCATCGAGGTCTTCCCTCGCCACCACCCGGCTGACCGCCCCCAAACTCTTGGCTTCCTCCGGATCGATGATACGGCCGGTCATCATCAGCTCGAGCGCGGCCTTGTGGGGCATGGTTCGCTGGAGCAGCGCCGAGATCATCATCGGCCACAGACCGACGTTGATCTCCGGTGTGCCGAGCTTGGCGTCGTCGACACAGATGACGACATCGCAGGCTATGGCCAGCCCGAACCCACCGGCCAAGGCGTGACCGTTCACTCGGGCGACCGTGGGCTTTCCGCCGCGGATCATCATCCGGAAGAGGTCCGCCAAGGCTCCTCTCGATCGATGCAGCCCAATGGGGTCGTCGACGAATCCTGAAGAGAGATCGCCCCCGGCCGAGAAGGCTCGATCTCCCGCTCCCGTGTAGACCAGCACCCTGACTTCGCCGTCGGAGAGAGCACGGCGAGTGGCTTCACCCAGCTCGATCATCACGTCCGCCGACATCGGATTCCGGCGTTCCGGGTCGTCGATCGTGATGGTGGCGCGCCCATCCGCGACTTCGTACCGAATCATTCACCGTTCCTCTCTCGCCAAGCCCGTGGCTGTGATAGCGTCGTTGAGCGAATCATGTTATGGCTCGCGCTCGTCCTGTTCCTCGCAATGACGATCGCAGTCCTGAGAGGGGGCAGACTTTCCAACCTAGGTGACATCCAGCTCCGGCTGTGGTGGCTCCTCCCGGTTGCGTTTCTGCTGCAAATCGCCACCTCCTGGCTGCCCGACTCAGCCTCCTGGTCCGAGGGGGTGGGTTTGGCGATGATTCTCACCTCGTTCGTGCTGCTCCTGGTGTTGGTGATCCTCAACCGGGAGCGGACCGGTATGTGGCTGGCCGGAGTCGGCGTCCTGATGAATTTCTCCGTCATCACACTCAACGGAGGCATGCCGGTGCTGGAGGGGGCATGGGAGGTAGCGTCTGGATTCGCTGACGCCACCATGTCGCTCGAAGGCAGCTACAAGCATGTGGTACTCGACGCCACCACCAGGCTCAGCTTCCTGGCCGACGTCATTCCGATCCGACTCGCCAATCAAGGAAACGTCGTCTCCCTGGGGGACGTGTTCCTGGCCGTGGGCATGGGCCGCTTCCTGGAATCCGAGCTGCGTCGGCCCGTACGGTGGTTCAAGCGAGGAGCGCGGGCACAAGCCGGCTCCGCATCGGTCAAGCGTTGACCTGGAGGTCCGAGTCGAGGACCCGCCGTAGCGACGCCACGACCTCGGGGTCGTACTCGTAGGCCGCTCCTCGATGGAGCTCCTCCAATGCCTCGAGCTGGGACAGCCCGCTCCCGACCCTGTGGGCATCGAAGGCGGACGCGATCTTGACGATCCGAGCCACGGTCGGCACCGTCGGATCCGACTCCTCTCCCGGCTTGCGAAACGGCTCGTACTGGCGTCGGACGTAGCCTGACACACGGTCCAACGATGGAGCGCCGGCGATCAGCTCCGCTCCCCAGCGGGCCAGGTCGTCGTCGGTCCACCCCTGCTCCACGACGGTCGGATCGTTGAGGGTGATGTGCCCGATGTCGTGCATCAGGGCGGCGAACTCGACGTCCTCGACCTCCTCGGGACTCAGACCGAGATCCTTCGCCATGGCCACCGCCAAGGCCGCCGTTCGGTCCGAATGGCCGACCAGGTTCAGCCCCGCCACTTCGGGGATCTGAGCCAGGGCACGGATGGTCTGGCGATAGGTCGACTTCGTCTCCTGAAACCTGCGAAAGGCGCCGTGGGCGAAGCTGTACGGGAGAAGCGCCACCGGCAGGGCCCACCAGTCGAGAGGGTCGTACATCAAGCCGAACAAACCGCCGGTGGCGATGAGGCTGATGAACACGTTGACGTCCTTCACGGAGGACAGGGCCAGATACCGCATCGACAGAGACGTCTCGAGGCTGGCGGACAAGGACCAGAGCAACATGTCGACCGCCACCCAGGCCAAGGCGCCGAGGATGAACGGGATCAGGATCTCCCAGCCCGAGGATCCGAGCCGGTCGTCGACGACACCCCTCACCGAGGCGAAGACGAAAGCGAATGTCGAGAAGGCCACGAGCCTGCGAACTGCGAACCGAAGAGACGCCGTGATGGAGCCCACGCGGGCGAACTCCACACCCGCCAGAAGAACCGCCCCGAGCAGGTAGACCCCCACGACCCCGGACAGGTCCACCCGGTCCCCGGCAACGAAGATGAACGGCACGGCGGCCGCGGCAGCGATGGCCAGGGTCAGACGGTTCCGACTCGAGACGGAGGGAGCGATCACCGATCCGACCAACATGGCGAGGAGCGCCACGCCCGCCGCGGTGACGGTCACCGTCGACTGCTCGATCGCCCAGATCCCCAGCCCGGCAGCCGCCAGGACCACTGCTGTCGCTCCCACGACCTGGATCATGCGACTACCCAAGGTGGGCCTCCACCGGAGCCACTTGCGGGCTGGAGCGAATGACGCCGGCACCGCCGTAGACCTCGCCGGTTCGTTCCAGTCCTTTCTCCAGAGCGTCGATCACTTCCGGGAAGAAACGTCCGGACTCGTCCGCTCTCAATTCGACGAACGCCTCGGGCTGAGTCATGGCCATGCGGTCGCGACGGGTCGAAGTCAGGGCGTCGAAGGCGTCGGCCGTCGCCACGATGGAAGCTTCGAGGGACCACGCCTCCGGATCGAACTTCTCCAGATCGATGTAGTGGACGCTGCTGATGGAGACCATGGGACGGAGGAAGTCCACTTCCGCCAGGATGTGCTGAACCTTGGCGGCGGCCTCTCGCATCTGGCTCATCTCGTCCGCCGTGACCCGGCCGCGCTTGGCCACCAGATCGGCGGGGATCGCCAGCTTGCCCAGATCGTGGATCAGGCACGCCCAGCGCAGACGCTCGAGCTGGGTCCCGGTGAAGCGGAGTTCTTCACCGATGAGCTGAGAAAAGTAGGCGACCCGTTCGGTGTGACCCCGCGTGTACAGATCCCGGGCTTCGAGAGCCTTGACGAATCCCCGCAGAGCAGCCTGGTGTGCCTCGCGTAATTGCGAGTAGGAGATGAGTGAAAGGTGAGCGAAGAGGAAGACCAACAGGATCAGGACGATCACGGCCGGCTTACCGACGGTGTGATAGGCAGCGCCGAGAAGCCCACCGATTATCCCCATCGATACCTGTGACGGGAGCAGCACATGGAGGCCGGACCATGGCAAGAGGGTCCGCCCTCCATAGACGTGTCTCACGGCGGTTCGCACCATGACGATGTTCACAACCGTGTAGACGAGCGAGGCAGCGGCGCCGGCCAGAGCTACCTGGAGAAAGAGCAATGGCGAATCGTCGGAGAGCCTCGCGAGCGTCGTATCCAAGAGCCAGCCGGCGGCCGTGGCAGCGATGACCATTTGACCGAAATTGGCGATCGGCTGAAACCAGCGACGCTTGAGTATTCCGTCGGGGAGGATGGGGCCGACCGCTGCCATGAGCGCGACCGCCAGGGTTGCGCTGGCTTCCCCGTCCATGGCGAATACGGTTCCAGCGGTCAGAAGAACCATTAGACCCGAGCTCTGCAGCATCCGATCGTTGACTTCCACCGCTCTTAGCTCGAGGAGCACAAACGCCGCCGCGAAAACTGCCCAGAGCCACCATGATGGGATGGAGAACTCGATGAACAGGAAGGCCAGACACGCCAGACCTCCCACCCCATAAGCGGCGGCGATGCGAACTTGTCGTTTCGTTAGCGGTTTCAAACTGGTCGTGCCTTGAGTTGGGGGCCCCGGCTAACCATCAGCCGATCCGAATGTTGGCCGAGCCGGCAGCGATGAGCGCTGCCAGGCTGCTAGCCGCGGCAAGAATCCGAACGAGCTTGCCCTTCATATTCTGCGACCACCTGTTTTGGTTCAGTTCACAAGGCGCTCTTGCCTTGTGGCACCAATCCGCT
>DATGPZ010000225.1:0-3316 GCA_035304485.1 Acidimicrobiia bacterium
ACCGGCCCTCTCGTTCTGCTGGTCGTCCTGCCTTTGCTCGGCGCTCTCGCCGATCGGGATCGCTCCAAGATTCGGTCCCTTGCCCTCGCCACGTTCGCCGGCGCGACGGCTTCGACCGCCCTCGTCTGGTCGGGACCCGGAGACGTGTGGATGACCGCCGGTTTGTTCTCGACCGCCACCCTGGCGGCCGGAGCAGCAGGCATCTTCTACGACGGCCTCTTGAACGACATCACCGATCTCGACACGGTGGATCGGGTCAGCGCCCGAGGCATGGCCTATGGCTTCGTCGCGGGTGCCATCCACCTGGTGGCATCGCTCGTCCTGATAGCGGTGTGGGACGATCCGCTCGCCACTCCCGTTGCCGTCGCCTCGACCGGGGTGTGGTGGGGTGGGATGGCGGTCGTCTCTCTCCGCTCGATGCGCGGCATCGAGGAGGGTGGAGGTGACCGCGCCGAATTCGATTCCGGTTCTGTGATCCGGAACGCCTGGGCCAGCCTTCGCCGGGCGCAGCAGATGCCCGACCTGTGGAAACTGATCCTGGCCAAGACTCTCTACGGCAACGGCGTGCAGACGACGGTAGTGATGACAGCGGTCTTCGCCTCCGAGACTCTGCGGTTGGACGGGACCATCGTGATCGTCGCGTTTCTCGTCGTCCAAGTCGTCTCCGGGTTCAGCACCAGAGCAGCCGCCCGCGTATCCGAACTCATTGGAATCCGCTCCGCCATGACGCTTGCTCTCATTGGGTGGATCGGCGCTGCCGGAGCCGCCTACCTCGTGCCCTCCGGTGAAGTCATCCCGTTCCTCGGGTTGGCCGTCGGGATCGGGCTCGTCTTCGGAGCGATCGCCACCCTGAGCCGGAGCCTGTTCGCCTCGATGATCCCTCCCGGGCGATCTGCCGAGTTCTTCGGCTACGAGTCTCTGGCCTCACGCTTCGGTGTCATCTGGGGACCCCTCGCCTTCTCCGCCGCCCGCCAGGCGGCGGGATCCGGCCGGCCCGCCATCCTCACCGTCGTGGTGTTTCTGGTCGCGGGTCTGGTCGTCTTCCGACGCGTTGACATCGAGGCAGGGAGGGCCGCCGCTCGACCGGCACCTGCTCACACCGGATAGCCCTGCGGAGGGAAATGGGCCGCCGGTGCTCTCAACCATCGACGAGAATCCCAACTCGATGGACCGCACCGAGTTCGATCAGGTGGCCGTCGTCGAGGTCGGCCAAGAGGACTGGCAGCGCGTCCGCCGGCTGCGCTTGGCCGCCCTCGCCGACGCTCCCGACGCCTTTTGGGCCACCCTCGAGGAGGAGTCGAATCTGACAGAGGCTGAGTGGCGGCATCGACTCACAGATGCTTCCCGCGCCACTTTCATCGCCGTTCGCGGTCCGGACCCGGGAGCGAGGGACGTAGGACTGGCGATGACCGGACCGTCTCGCCTACCGGACGCAGCCGGCTTGTACGGACTCTGGGTCGACCCTCGCTACCGCGGCCAGGGTATAGCCGACGAACTGGTCGCCGCGGTGGTGGGCCATGCGACGGCCGCAGGCTATGGCCGCCTACTCCTAGATGTCGGCGACCACAACCGCACCGCCATCGCCTTCTATGGACGGATGGGTTTTCGCCCGACAGGGCGTACCAACGCCTTTCCTCCTCCGAGAGATCACATAACGGAGCACGAGTTGGCACTGGTCCTCGACGGAAGTCGACCGGTCTAGCTGCCAGGCGCAGCGCCACCCAGGAGTAGACGGACTCCCGTCCGCAGGTTGGTCATCGAGTGACGAGCCACGTAGTCGTGATCCCCGTCGTCTGTTTCGGATTCGGCCACCAACCAGACGGTGCCAGGGAAGCGTTCGGCGAAATCGGGGACCACTTCCGCCAATGCCGTCGACGCCTCATTCCACCAGGCTCGTTCGTCCACGCCGCTCTCCTCCTGCGCCTGCCGGGAAGCGGAAATCGCGTGGGCGGTTCCCCGGATCAGATGGAAGATCGTGCCTACCAGTCCGCGCGCCGTCTGGGCATCCAGGTCACGCCGACGAAGAGCGACGGCCAGCGATTCGAACACTTCCTGCTCGTACGGCCCCAGGATCGGACGCCCGTAGGCAACCGGTATCGCCCACGGATGCCGGAGATACACCTCGACCACCTCCTCGACCCAATCGACGACTCCAGAAATGCCCTCCCCCACTACCCGCGGCATCTCGGCATGGATGGAGTCGTACATCAAGGCCAGGAGAGTGCCCTTGTCGGGCACGTATCCGTACAGGGTCATCGGTGTCACGCCGAGACGGCCGGCCAGCGCCCGCATGGAGACGCCGGCAGACGGGTTCTCATCGGCCAACGCCACGGCCTCGTCGACGATGCGATCCACGTCGAGTCGCGGCCGAGGACCGGGATGGCGGCGCTCCTCCCCGGACACTTGCGACCGCCAGAGCAGGGCGATGACTCGTTTAAGAGACGGAGCAGATGACATTCTGTACGGCGTATAGTAACATCTGTCTACGCCGTACAGGGATGAAGGGAATCATGTTCGTGGAGCTGCACGACGGAACCGAGCTGGAGATCGAGGTCACGGGCACGGGCCCTCATCTACTGCTTCCGGTTGATCCAGTGCCTGTGGTGGGAGAAGCCGCCGAGACGATGCGAACCTGGGGCGCCGATCCCGAGCTGGGTCGCTCGTTGATCGACGGGCTTTCGGACGTCGCCACCGTGGTGGCGTTCCCCTACGAGAGGCACGTCCTCACCTTTCCCAAACCCGACACGTTGACCCCATCGAATGTCGTGGCCGATGTCCTCGCCGTCGCCGATGCTGCCGGCGCCGCCACCTTTGCCTACTACGGATACTCGTGGCTCGCCTGTGTGGGCCTGCAACTGGCACTGAGGACCGCTCGCCTGTCGGCTCTCGTCATGGGTGGATTCCCGCCTCTCGGGGGACCTTACGACGAGATGCTGGCGGTGACCGACGCCGCTCACCGGCTGTCACAGCAACCCTCCAAGCCGGTGCGCCAAGTGGAACCCGGCGACTGGTCGTCGGCTGAGATGACCCTGAGCGAGGAGCAGACCTGCCAGTTCGTCACTCTCTATCGAGGGCTGGAAGGGTTCGACGATCGCGTCAGCCTCTCCCCGGTCGACTATCCCCGAATTGCATTTTCGGGCACAGAGGACCAGATCGTCTATGCGGAACGCTGGGGAGGTGTGACGGTCGACATGGCAGGACCTCTCGTCGACCACAGGGCCGCGCTGGAGGAAGCCGGCTGGGAGATCTCTCTGTTCGCAGGACTGGACCACAACGGTGCCATGCAGGCATCCCAAGTGGTGCCCCTCCTTCGCTC
>DATGPZ010000226.1:0-2525 GCA_035304485.1 Acidimicrobiia bacterium
GACCGTGTCCTTTACCGGCTGCATCGGGACCGCAGCTACTCCTGGACCGACCCCGAGGAGTGGGTCCGGTGCTCGACGATCGCCTACCTCATCGTGGAGGCCGACTACTCGCCCAAGCGCATCGACCTCGAGGTCTCGGTGCCACGCCGAGTACCAGGGGACTATGCCGACATCGTCGTCTTCCGAGACGACCGGTGTCGGGACCCTTACCTGGTGGTCGAGAACAAGGCCTACGGCCGCAACGACATCGACCGGGCGCAGGGCATCGAGCAGGCCATCGGGAACGCCCACTCGTTGCGTGCGCCGCTGGCGATGTACGACGACGGCGCCTACTCCCAGCTGTGGGACACGGGCGGGGACTACCCCTCCATGGAGCGGGAGCTGAACAAGCGAGGCGACCGGACTCGCACCCCGAAGCAGTACTCGGATGAGGAGCTCACCTACCGGTTCGTGGCTTTCAGCGAGGGGAACGACATCTCGCCGGCGACCGGGCGGCAGCTGGAGAACAAGGTCCGCCGCACCCACTCCATCATCTGGTCGGGCGGGCGGCGTGACCCGCTGACGTCGTTCGACGAGTGGAGCAAGCTCCTGTTCGCCAAGGTGCATGACGAGCGGACTACCCCCAACGGGAAGCCACGGCGGTTCCAGGTGGGAGCGGGGGAGACGGCGACTGCTGTCGCCAACCGCATCCACCAGCTCTTCGCCGAAGCCTGCCAGCAGGACAAGACCATCTTCCCCGAAGGCATCCGCATTCAGCTGCCGGACGAGAAGGTGCGGTCCATCGTCGAGGTGCTGCAGGACATCAGCATCATCGACACCGACACCGACACCATCGGGAGGGCCTTCGAGCGGTTCTTCGGGTCGGTGTTCCGGGGCGAGCTGGGCCAGTACTTCACGATGCGCCAAATCGCGCGCTTCACCGTGGCCGCTCTCGACATCGACCGGAGCCACTACATCATCGACCCCACGGCGGGCTCCGGCGGATTCCTGCTCGAGGCTCTGCTGCAGGGCTGGCACCGCATCGAGCACGACTTCGCAGGCCAAAGCGAGCTCGACCGCAAGAAGTACGACTTCGCCATGCACCAGGTCTATGGCATCGAGATCCACGACATCCTGGCTCGAATCCTCAAGATCAATCTGCTCCTCCACCACGATGGCCACACGAACATCGAGGGCAACCGGAGCTGCCTCGACACCGATTTCAGCAACCAGCGCCTCCGTACCAACTGGCGGGAAGGCTTTCATCGGTGCGTTGGCAATCCGCCCTTCGGCGACACCGTGAAGGCCGGGGACACCGACCTTCTCGGCGAGAACGAGCTCGACACGTTCCGGCTGGCGGAAGGGCGGACTCAGGTGCCGTCCGAGCACATCATCACGGAGCGGGGCATCGACATGCTGATGCCCGATGGAAAGCTCGGCTTCGTCATCCCCGACGGGATGCTCAACAACCAGGGCGAGCGGTCTGGGTGTCCGGCCCTGCGGCGGCTCCTCGCCTCCACCGGCGTGGTCGAAGCCATCATCTCGTTGCCCGACTACGCCTTCCGCAAGTCGGGCGCACAGAACAAGACCTCCATCCTCATCTTCCGCAAGCACACGAGGGCAGAGCAGCGCACCTGGGCGGCCGCCTACCAACGTGCCAAGGACGTTGGGAAGGACGAGGACGAGGCCATCCAGGCCGGCCTCGAGGCCGTGGGCGGCATGACCTTCCTGGCCGAGGCCAACACCATCGGCTACACCGCAACCGGTGCGATGTCCGACCGCAACGACCTGTACCGGGCCGACGACGACGGGTTCGTCGCCGAGGACCAGTCCGGGCGCATCCTGGGCGAGCTGCGGGCGTTCATGGCCGACCCAACCGGCTACAAGGGCCACCAGCAGCCGGACTGCATGGCCATGCCGATGGCTGAGCTCTGGAGCGCACACCCGAGCCACCGTCTGGACCCCAAGTACTTCCTGTTCAAGCAGGAGGAGCAGGAGGTCGTGCCCGACGGATGGGTCAAGCTCCCCATCGGGGAGGTGATGCAGCGCCGGGAGGAACGTGTTCGGCCAGAGCTCCAGCCTGAGGCCGAGGTCAAGGTGCTCACCGTCTCCCAGACCGGCGAGCTGCGCCTTCGGGCGGAAGGCAAGGGCCAGGCCCCGCCCGAATGGCGGGGCATGTACTTCGAGGAGATGCCGACGAAGTGGTTCCGAGCGCACGAGGGTGACGTGCTCTTCTCCGGCATCGACCTGTGGAAGGGTTGCATTGCTGTGGTTGGTCCCGAGTTCGACGGCGGGCTCGTGAGCAGTGAGTTTCCGGTCTACGAGGTCACCGACGACCGCATCGACCCCGAGTTCCTCTCAACCCTCCTGCGGTCCCGGTACTACCGGCGGGCGTTCCGGGCCATCACCACCGGCCACAGCAACCGCCGGCGGACCCAAACCGAGGACTTCGAGCAGCTGGAAATCTGCTTCCCGAGCGACCCCGAAGAGCAGCGTCGGCTCGTGGCCGACGTCGTGACCGCTCGGTCGGAGCTGCGGGACAGCGC
>DATGPZ010000227.1:0-3875 GCA_035304485.1 Acidimicrobiia bacterium
AACGACATCGTTCAGCACACGATTGCAACGATTCGATCGAACTGATCAGTTGACGACGACCAAGGCCCGAGGCGACTGGTTGAGAACCCTGCCTTCTGAGGATCCGCATATCACGATGTCTTCGATGCGGACTCCGAACTCCCCAGAGATGTAGATGCCCGGCTCCACTGAGAACGCCATTCCTTCTTCGAGGAGCCTCTCGTTCCCTTCGACCAGATAGGGTTCTTCGTGGACGTCGAGCCCGATCCCGTGTCCCGTCCGGTGGATGAAGTAGTCGCCATAGCCGGCGTCTTCGATGACCGCGCGTGCCACCCGATCGATCTCCTGGCAGGGGACGCCGGGGCGGACGGCCGCGGTGGCAGCCTGCTGGGCTGACAGCACCACCCGATGCACCTCGGCCTGACCGGGGGTGGGCTCCCCCACGGAAAAGGTCCGCGTCGTGTCGGAGCGGTAGCCATGGACCGATCCTCCAAAGTCACAGATGACGAGGTCACCGCGCTCGATGACCCGGCTCGACGGCTCGTGGTGCGGCGATGCTCCGTTCGGGCCCGATGCCACGATCCAGAAGAGCGCTTGGTCGTGTCCTTCCTCGACGAGCATCTCCCTGATCCGTGCCGCCACCGCGGCCTCGGTGGAGCCAGCAAATCGGATCTCGTCCGGCAGGCGCCTCGCCACGGCATCCGCCTGCGCGGCAGCGGTGGCCAGTGCCTGCACCTCCGCCTCGTCTTTGCGCATGCGTAGATCTCGAATGAGAACGCCCGAGGACACCCAACCCACGTCGATACGGTCCTGGAGAGCAAGGGTGAACACCGACCAGGTCTGCTCGCCCAGCGCGACCGTCTCGGGTCGACCGACAGATCCGGCGACCAGACGGATCGGATCTTCGGTCTCGTCCCAGGCCCGCACCTCGAACGGGCCGTCGGGAACCCTGGGAGCCTCGAGTCGAGGGAGAAACAGCACCGCGTCGGACTCCGTTACGACGGCCATGGTGAGGCGTTCTGACGGGAATGCCTCGTAGCCGGAGAAGTACGGGAGATCCGGGCCGACCGAGAGGAGGACCGCCCCCACGCCCCTCTCTCTCATCGATTCGCGCAAGCGCCGCAAACGGGACTCGTAATCGAACACCATGGGCGAAAGGTAGGCGAAGTCCTGCCCTGGCACGAGACGCCAACCTACGATGCCACGAGTGGATCGGATCAAGGAGTTCTTCGCCGACCCGTGGAAGGCAACCACGGCCGGACTCGCTGCAGCACTGCTGGTGACCCTCGTCGTGCTCATCCCCCGCGGGGATGCCGCCGATGATCCGGGGGCAGGAACGACCACGACGACGACCCGGGCAGGAGGGTCCACGACCCCCTCCGACCCGGGGCAACAGGGTGAAGGATTCCGTGGCCTGGTCGCGGCCAAGATCGACAACGCCCCTCTGGCGCGACCCCAGGTCGGCATCGGTCAGGTCCCTTTGCTGGTCGAGTACATGGCAGAGGGAGGGATCACCAGATTCATCGCCGTCACCGATGGGTCGTTCGACGGCATCGTCGGCCCGGTCCGGTCCCTCCGGCCGGTCGACGCCGACCTCTTCCCGCTCCTGTCCCCGACACTGGCCTCGACCGGGGGGCAGTCGTTCGTCATCCGCGAGATCGACGCCGGCGGCACGATCCGCGTGGAACCCGAGACCTCGGCGGCTTTCATGATCGCCAACCGACCCGCCCCGCATCACTACTTCCTCAGCCTGAGCACGCTCCTCGAGGAGGTCCCCGATTTCAACCCGGCGGATCCGCCATTCCCGTCCGGGACGCTCACCGGCGGATCTAGCGCAGACGCCGTTGCCGTGCCCGCGTGGGACCTGTCGTGGTCTTTCGAAGACGGCGTCTACTCGAGGGCCTTCGGAGGAGAGCCGTTCGCGGTGATGGGAGAGATCGACGGGGACACGGTTCCGCTGACCCACGATGTGATGGTCTTCATCCAGGTGGGGCAGCGGTCCGCCGGCTACACCGACGGCGCCGGAGCGCCCGTGTTCACCTACGACGTGATCGGTGGCGGCGACATGGTGGCGTTCCATGACGGGCAGGCGACGGCTGGTTCGTGGATCCGCTTGTCCCACACCGGGGCGTTTCAATTGTTCGACGAATCGGGCAATCCGGTAGGCATTCCCGACGGTCGGGTTTATGTTGCTTTCCTACCCCAAGGCGTGGATGTCGAGTACTAGAAGGCGAATAGCAGTCCTGATGATGGCCGCGGCCCTTGGCCTCGGTCTTCTGGCAGGACCGTTGGCCGGCCCAGCCAATGCGGCCGACTGGACACCGAATCACACCACCCCCGGCGGAACCTTCCTCGACGACGACGGCTCGGTCTTCGAGGGTGCCATCGAGGCCATCGCCCTCGCGGGGATCACCCGGGGCTGCTCGGACAGGATGGAATTCTGCCCCAACCAGCGGATCACTCGCGGCGAGGTCGCGGCCTTCCTGGTCCGGGCTCTCGAATTGCCCAGGAGCGAGAACGACTGGTTCTCCGACGATGACGGGAACCGGTTCGAGGGGGACATCAACGCCCTCGCCGAAGCCGGGATCACCAAGGGATGCAACCCACCTGAGAACGACCGCTTCTGCCCCGGGCGCAACCTCAACCGGGGAGAGATGGCCGCCCTGCTGGTCCGGGCCCTGGAGCTACCGGATGCGACCGTGGAGAACTGGTTCGCGGACGACGACGAGAACATCTTCGAGCGCGAGATCGACGCCCTGGCCGAGGCCGACATCACCAGAGGCTGCAACCCACCCGACAACACCTTGTTCTGCCCCAACGACTACGTGACCCGTGGCCAGATGGCCGCATTCATCGCCAGGGCGCTCGGCCTGGCCGAACTCTCCCCGCCGCCCCGGCCCGGTGTGCACCTGGTGTCGCGGTACACGACCTACCACGCCTGCTGTCAGGATCGGGTGAAGAACATACAGCGTCTGGCCCGGACACTCGACGGGCACGTCGTGCTCCCTGGAGAGGTGTTCGACCTGAACGCGGTGGTGGGTCGCCGCACCGCCGCCAAGGGATACGTGCCCGCACCGGTGATCTCCGGTGGACAGATGACCATGGGCGTGGGTGGCGGTATCAGCCAGTTCGCCACCACCATCTACAACACGATCTTCTGGGGCGCCTACGAGGACATCGCCCATCGGGCGCACTCCGTCTACATCGACCGCTACCCGGTCGGCATCGAGGCGACCCTCGGCTACCCCTCCCCCAACATCGTCTTCCGGAACGACACCTGGACCCCGGTCACGATCAGGACCTCGTACACGTCGACCTCGATCACCGTGGAGTTGTGGGGCAACAACGACGGCAGGACGGTCGTCGGCAATCATCGCCCCGGTCGAACCACGGTCACAGACACCAAGGCAGGCGGGTCGAACGCCCGTCGGGTGACCGGGACGGTGAGCCCGACCACCGTGCCCGCCGGTGGCGGGACCGTCCGCATCACCCGAACCATCACCGGGCCCGATGGCACCACCACCGACACGTGGTGGCACACCTACAACTGATCAGTCCAGCGCCCGCTTCAGGAACGCGGCCAGTTGACCCCTGGTGACGAACTCCTTGGGACAGAACCGATCGTTGGTGGGCGGGTTGCAGCCACGGGTCACGTCGGCGTGCGCCACGCGGTTGATCTCGTCCTGGAACATCGACTTGGCGTCGTCCACGAAGAAGTCCCGAGGGGCCGGCTCCAGTTTCAGGGCACGAGCCAGGAACGCCGCCATCTGCTCGCGAGGTATCGAATCGCCACCGCAGAACTTGCGGGTCCCGCATCCCGAGGTGATCCCGGCTTCATAGAGGCTGTTGGCCGCCGCCTCGTAGAACTTCCCGTTGTCATCGTCGAAGTAGTCCCC
>DATGPZ010000228.1:0-7580 GCA_035304485.1 Acidimicrobiia bacterium
CACGGATCCGTTCGCCCGGGCGATCGCCTCCTCCACCCTGACCGTTCCCACCCGGCATGGCACGCACTGGCCACACGATTCGTCCCGGAAGAACTGGGCGATGCGGCGCACCACCTCTTTCATGTCGGTGGTGGCACTGAACGCCATGATCACGCCCGACCCCAACGTCAGGCCGGCCGCTCGGCCGTCTTCGAAGGTAAGGGGCATGTCCCAATGATCGGGTCCGATGAGCGATCCCGCCGCCCCACCCAAGAGGACGTACGGGATCTCGTCCAACGCGCCTCCCGCCGCCTCGACGGCCTGGCCCAGGGTCGTCCCCGACTCGAGCTCGTACACCCCGGGGCGGGCGACGTTGCCCGACAAGCAGAACAGGCGAGTGCCCGGAGAGTCGGGGGTCCCGGTGGCGGCGTACGACGCTCCGCCTTCGAGGACGATGCGAGGGACGTTTATCAGGGTCTCTACGTTGTTGACCACGGTCGGACGGCCGAACAGCCCGGCCACGGTCGGGAACGGCGGCTTCTGGCGTGGCTCACCCCGATACCCCTCGATGGACGCGAACAGCGCCGTCTCCTCTCCGCAGATGTATGCCCCTTGCCCCCGGCGGATCTCGATGTCGAACGGTTTGCCAGAGCCCATCACGTCATCACCCAAGAGCCCGGCTCTGCGTGCCTCACTGACCGCATGAGCGAGGCGGGACTGCGCCAGGGGATATTCGCCGCGGATGTAGATGTATCCGCGATCGGCGCCGACTGTCAGCCCGGCGATGGTGAGGGCCTCGACGACCGAGAACGGGTCGCCTTCCATGACCACCCGGTCCTTGAAGGTGCCGGGCTCGGATTCGTCGGCATTGCAGATCACACACCTGGGAGCGGGTTGTTCGCTCGCGCCGCGCCATTTGAGTCCGGTGGGGAAGGCCGCCCCGCCTCGGCCCCGCAAGTTGGAGGCGACGATCTCGTCGATCACCGCTACAGAGCCCATCTCTATGGCCCGGGCGAGCGCTTCGAAGCCGCCTGCTGCCCGATAGTCGTCGAGTGATTCGGGGTCGGTGTTTCCGACCCGTGCCAGCAGCGGCCCCGGAGAGACGAACGGGACGGTCGCGTCGGTGATCCGGCCCTCGATGGCAGCGAGCACCGACTCACGGGTCGCCCCGGTGAGCACCACGTCGTCGGTGCCGGCGCGCTGGATGAACACCGCTGGTCGTCGGTCGCATTGACCCAAGCACGGACTCTCCACCACGTCGTCTCGGTCACCCAAAACGGCGAGCAGGTCGTTGCCGCAGGCGACGTCGGAGCACACGTGGGCCACGATCGGTGGTCGGGGCTCGGTCGAGACCAGGGCATAGAAGCTGGCCACCCCGTAGACCTCGGCGGGAGGCACCTGCAGACGCCGGGCGATCTCGTCTATGGCGCCGGGGCTGACCCAACCCACCGCCGACTGCACCGCATCGATCGCCGGCAGCAGGCAGTGCCGCAGATCCCGTCGGATCCTCACGACCCGCCCGGGTACCTCCGTCGTGAGTGCTGGAGGCACGGCGGAGGAAATAGCCTGCTTCTCTTCTTCGGTTGCTTCGGCTCCGATCAGTTTGAGATCCACTTGTCCCTCACGACGCGGTCTTCCCACTCCCGACTTCCGACTTCTCGATCCGAATCGCCGTCGCCTTGAACTCGGCCGTGCCGGACTTGGGGTCCCACGCCTCGATCGTCAGGCGGTTGACGTCCACCTCATCGGGATGGTGGATCGCCATGAACGTCAGCCCAGGTCGCATCTCGTGATCGATCCGAGCCGGGGCGGTGACGGTACCCCGTCGGGAGACGATCCTGACCGTTTCCCCGTCCTCGATCCCCAACCTGTGGGCGTCTTCGGGGGAAATGTCCAGGGTGGTGCCGATCCGAAGGGGAGAGTCGAATCCTCCGGATTGCACCCCGGTGTTGTATCCGTCGAGGTGCCGGCCGGTCGTCATACGGATCGGGTACTCATCGGTGAGTGTGTCGACGGGCGCGACCCAGTCGACCGGGATGAACGGGGCCGGGTCTTTCACGTCTTCTTCCCACAGTCGGGCGTGGAGGAACTTGGTGCCGGGGTGGTTCTCGTCCGTACACGGCCACTGCAGGCCACCGAGTTCGTCGAGACGCCGGTAGCTCATCCCGGCGTGGGCCGGCGACAGTGATCGCAGCTCGTCCCAGGCCTGTTCGGCGGTCGGATCGCCCCAATCGGAGGCCCCCATGGCCCGAGCGAGAGCATTGATGATCGAGATGTCGGTCCGAGCCTCGCCGGGAGGAGGCAGCGCCGGCCGGACGCGCTGGACTCGCCGTTCCGACGATGTGACGGTGCCCTCCCCTTCTGCCCAGTCGGCAGCCGCCGGAAGCACCACGTCGGCGAGTTGGGCAGTCGCCGTCATGAAGATGTCCTGGACGACCATGAAATCGAGACCACGGAGTGCCTCGACCGCATGCCGGGCGTCGGCTTCCGACTGGGCCGGGTTCTCTCCGATGACGTAGAGACCGCGTAGCTCGCCGGCGGCCATCGCCTCGAACATCTGGGTGAGGTGCCAGCCCCGTTTGGGTGGTATCGACTTGCCCCACGTCGCCTCGAACTTCGCCCGGGCTTCCGGGTCCTCGACGTCGAAGAAGCCGGGCAGCTTGTTGGGCAGGGCGCCCATGTCGCCGCCACCCTGGACGTTGTTCTGGCCGCGGATCGGTACGAGACCCGACCCGTAGCGACCGACGTGGCCGGTCAACAGGGCGAGGCTGATGAGAGCCAGGACGTTGTCGCTCGCCGTGTGGTGTTCGGTGATTCCCAGCGTCCAGCAGAGTTGAGCGGTGGGAGCGGTGGCGTAGGCGATCGCCATCTCACGGATCACCTCTCCCGGGACGCCTGTGATCTGCTCGGCCCGGGGCAGGTCGTACTCGGAGACTTTCTCGGCATAGGCGTCGAAACCGGTCGTCGCCCGCTCGATGAACTCCTGGTTGTGGAGATCCTCATCGATGATCACCTTCGCCATGGCGTTGGCCAAGGCGATGTCGGAACCGACGTCGATTCCCAGCCACACGTCGGCCCATTGTGCCGATTCGCTGCGGCGAGGGTCGATGGCATACATCCGGGCACCGTTGCGCAACCCCTTCAGGAGGTGGTGGAAGAAGATCGGATGGGCGTTGCGGGCGTTCGAGCCCCACAGGAGGATCAGGTCGGTGTTCTCGATCTCCTCATAGGAACTGGTGCCTCCGCCGGCTCCGAGCACCGTCACCAGACCGGTGACGCTGGGAGCGTGTCAAGTGCGGTTGCAAGAATCGATGTTGTTGGTTCCGAGGACCGTACGGGCGAATTTCTGGGCCAGGTAGTTGGTCTCGTTGGTCGCCTTGGAGCAGCTGAACACGCCGAGCGCTCGTCCTCCGTGTTGGTTCTGAACTGCCATCAGGCCGGTGGCGGCCGCATGCAGAGCCGTCTCCCAGGTGGCGGGTCGGAGGGCGTCGCCTTCTCTGATCAGCGGGGTCGTGAGTCGGGCACGACGTCGATTTCCTCGCATTCGTTCTCACCTCCTCTCTCCCCACCATGATGCCACCGTGCTTCGATTCTTGGGCGAACGGATGGTCAGATCCCCGGGCTGTAGGCTCCGTATCGTGACGCTTCCACCCTGGGATGTCAGAGCCCGGCTCGATCCCCGTCTGCTCATCGCCACCTCCGACTGCTGATGGCTCGGTCGGCCAAGGAACGTATCCGGCGAGAGGTGAGATCGCTGACGCCTCCCGCTCCCTCGATTCGACGGGCCGTGGTGGATCATCTGGACCGCTGGCTTCAGGTCCATCGGCCGAAGGTGGTGGTGGGGTTTCTGGCGATGGCGGACGAGATCGATTTCACACCACTGGTCGGCCGGCACCCCGAGATTCGTTTCGGTCTGACGCGCACGAAAGTGGGAACCACACTGACGGTCCACGCCTTCGACGCCCCGCGGGAGCGCCATCGCCATGGCTTCGAGCAGCCGGTCGCCGAAGCCCCCCCGATACCACTGGCCGACATAGACGTCGTCCTCGTCCCGGGCCTCGCCTTCTCTCGAGATGGCCGTCGATTGGGAAGGGGAGCCGGCTACTACGATCGCTTCCTGAGTCGACTCCGGGCCGACAAGGTCGCTCTCACCGTCGAAGCCCGAATACGAAACGACATCCCGGTCGAGCCGCACGATGTGCTCATGGACTGGATCGCCACCGAGAGCGGGATCGCGCCCACCAGCTGAGGTCGTGGTCGGTGGATATCGGCCACCGATCCTCTAGCGAAGCGTGGCTTTGCGAATCTCTCCAGGGGTCCGTATACTTGCATTTCGTGGTTCTCGCCACCTCTCCCTTCTCCTGAACGGGGCCTTGCGGCTGCGATCAGGCGGATCTCCAGAGGGCCCTTATTCGCGTAAGGAGTGACATGCCGACCATCGAGCAACTTGTCCGTGAGGGCAGGAAGCGCAAGAAGAAGCAGAAGAAGACAGCCGGTCTTGCCGGAGCGCCCCAGCGGCGTGGTGTGTGCACGCGTGTCTACACCGTCACCCCCAAGAAGCCCAACTCGGCGCTGCGCAAGGTCTGCCGCGTTCGTCTGTCTTCTGGGGTCGAGGTCACGGCGTACATCCCTGGCGAGGGCCACAACCTCCAGGAGCACTCCATCGTCCTCGTTCGTGGCGGTCGTGTGCGCGACCTGCCCGGTGTTCGGTACAAGGTGATCCGGGGCGCTCTCGACGCCGCCGGTGTGTCCGATCGCAAGCAGGCCCGCTCCCGCTACGGGTCGAAGAAGGAGAGCTGATGCGACGCGCACCTGCCCAGAAGCGCCCGATCGAGCCGGATCCGGTTTTCCGCAGTGTCCTCGTCTCCCAGGTGATCAACAAGGTCCTGTGGCGAGGAAAGAAGAACACCGCCCGATCCATCGTCTACGACGCCCTGGAACTGGTCGAGCGCCGGGCGAATCAGGATCCAGTCACGGTTCTCAAGCGAGCCATCGACAATCTCAAGCCTCAGGTCGAGGTGCGCTCACGCCGGGTCGGCGGATCGTCGTACCAGGTTCCCGTGGAGGTTCCACCTCGCCGTCAGAACACCCTGGCGGTGCGATGGCTGGTCGACTACGCCCGGCGTCGTAAGGAGCCGACGATGGGTCAGCGTCTCGCCAACGAGATCCTCGATGCCTCCAACAACACGGGCGCAGCCATCAAGCGCAAGGAAGATGTCCACAAGATGGCGGAGTCCAACAAGGCTTTCGCCCACTACCGCTGGTAGGGCGGGCGGAGGCGTTGCCCTCCGCCGCAATTCGGAGCACTGATCGAACATGACTCAAGAGCTGTCACGCCTGCGACAGGTACCGCTGGCCAGGACCCGGAACATCGGGATCATGGCCCACATCGACGCGGGCAAAACCACCCTCACTGAACGCATCCTGTACTACACGGGCCGGTCCTACAAGATGGGGGAGACCCACGAGGGTGCCGCCACGATGGACTGGATGGAACAGGAGCAGGAGAGGGGCATCACGATCACCTCCGCTGCCACCACCTGCCACTGGCACGACCACCAGATCAACATCATCGACACCCCCGGCCACGTCGACTTCACGGTCGAGGTCGAGCGGGCTCTGCGCGTCCTGGATGGGGCCGTGGCCGTGTTCGACGGGGTGGCCGGCGTCGAGCCCCAGTCGGAGACCGTCTGGCGCCAGGCCGACCGCTATCGGGTGCCGCGCATCTGTTTCGTCAACAAGCTCGACCGCACGGGCGCCGACTTCTTCGCCGACGTCCAATCGATCGTCGATCGGCTGGGGGCGACCCCGCTGGTCATGCAGATCCCGATCGGCAAGGAAGCCGACTTCATCGGGGTCGTCGACCTGGTCGAGATGAAGGCCCACATCTGGAAGGGCGACGACGGCAAGCACTGGGACACGACCGACATCCCCGCCGATCTGCAGTCGCTCGCCGACGAATATCGGGAGAAGATGCTCGAGGCCGTCGCCGAGACCTCCGAAGAGCTGCTCGATGCATTCCTCGAGAACGGTGATCTCACCGTGGAACAGCTCAAGAAGGGCATTCGAGCCGCCACTCTGTCCCAGGAGCTGACCCCGGTCTTCTGTGGCTCCGCCTTCAAGAACAAGGGCGTGCAGCCCCTGCTCGACGCCATCGTCGACTACCTGCCCAGCCCGATGGACATCCCCGCCATCGACGGCTTCAAGCCCGGTGACGAGGAAGTCGTCATGCATCGGGAGCCTTCCGACACAGCTCCTTTCTCAGCGCTCGCCTTCAAGATCATGTCCGACCCTCACGTCGGAAAGCTGACGTATTTCCGGGTCTACTCGGGCCACGCTTCGGCCGGAGACGCCGTTCTCAACACCACCAACGGAAAGAAGGAACGGCTGGGGCGGCTGCTCAAGATGCACGCCAACCATCGTGAGGACGTCGAGGACGTGTTCACTGGTGACATCGTCGCCGCCATCGGTCTGAAGAACACCACGACCGGCGACACGCTCTCCGATCCCCAGGAACCCATCCAGCTGGAATCGATGGAGTTTCCGGCGCCGGTCATCTCGGTGGCCATCGAGCCGAAGACGAAGGCCGACGAGGAGAAGCTGTCGACGTCACTCCAGCGTCTCGCCGAGGAGGATCCGACCTTCCTCGTCCGCACCGACGAGGAGACCGGCCAGACCATCATCTCCGGAATGGGCGAGCTCCACCTCGAGATCCTGGTGGATCGGCTGATGCGGGAGTTCAAGGTCGAAGCCAACGTCGGCAAGCCGCAGGTCGCCTACCGGGAGACCATCGGCCGCGCCATCGAAGGCGTCGAAGGCAAGTACGTGCGTCAGTCCGGTGGCCGTGGTCAGTACGGGCACGTGGTCATCAACCTGGAGCCCACCGGTCCTGGCGGCGGTTACGAGTTCGTCGACAAGATCACCGGCGGCCGCATTCCCAGGGAGTACATCCCGTCGGTGGATGCCGGCATCGAGGACGCCCTAGAGGGTGGAGTTCTGGCCGGTTACCCGCTGGTCGATGTGCGCGCCATCCTGGTGGACGGCTCCTACCACGATGTCGACTCGTCGGAGATGGCCTTCCGTATCGCCGGCTCCATGGCACTCCAGGAGGCCGCCAAGCGAGCCGGAGTGAAGCTCCTCGAGCCCATCGCCGAGGTCGAGGTCGTGACGCCCGAGGAGTACATGGGCGACGTCATCGGGGATCTCAACGCCAGAAGGGGTAAGGTCGAAGGTATGACCCAGCGCGGCAACTCCCAGGTCATACGCGCTCAGGTGCCGATGGCGGAGATGTTCGGCTATGCCACCGACCTCAGGTCGAAGACCCAGGGCCGGGCGGTGTACTCGATGCAGTTCCATTCGTACCAGGAAGTGCCTCAGTCGATCGCCGACGAGATCGTGGCTGCCCGTGGTGGTGGCTCCTAAGCAATCAGGGAATCGGATTCCTTAAACACACGGAGGAAATCAGAAATGGCCAAGGAGAAGTTTGATCGGTCGAAGCCGCATGTGAATGTGGGGACGATGGGTCATATTGATCATGGTAAGACGACGTTGACGGCGGCGATTACGCGTGTGTTGGCTGAGCGTGTGGGTGGGGCGAATAC
>DATGPZ010000229.1:0-2515 GCA_035304485.1 Acidimicrobiia bacterium
GTGGGCGCTCCATCATCCGTTACTGAGCCGCCGGATGATCTCGGCGATGACGTCGATGTTGCCGGCTGCGGCACCGGCCACCGCCGAGGCGATCATCTGCTTGATGACCCGGGACTCCTGACGGTTCATCCAGGCGGCGAGCCGGTCCACGACCACGATCTGGCCGGGCTTGGTCTCCTTCGAGAACACGCCCTGCTTGACCTTCTTGTCGAAGTCGGCTTTCAGGATGTCGTCGCCTCGGTCCACTTCGGTGTATCTGCTGATTGCCATGTTCTCCATCCAGGGGACGATGTCGTCGTAGAACTGATCGATCCGTTTGGGACCCGGACACGACTTCGACACTGGTGTCCAGGGTCCTGGGGCTCCCCACATCGTGTGGTATCCGACGCCGGGATCGAACGGGCCGGGGCAGACACGAAGAGGGATATCGTGAATCTCGGACAGGTCGCGGATCAGGCGCTTGATCGAGTCGAGCTGGGCCTTGGTCCAGGTGCCACCGGCAAGGCCCTGGGTTTCGATGCTGATGAACCCGAGCCTCTCCCCTCCCTTGATGAAGCTGTTCGCCTTGTAGTTGGCGTCAGCCTCCTGGCCGGTGTCCCGATACTGCTCGATGTGCCCGTCTTTGCGGACATGGAAATGGGACTCGATCCCCTTCGAGGGGCCGAGGAAATAGTGGAACAGCGACTTGGCGTCCCCGGCGTCCACGTGGAGGATGATCCCGATCGGCCGGATCTTCGGGTCGTTGGGACCAGGAACCGGCAGCCATTCAGCGTAAGGGATGCGAGCCATCACCAGATAACCCGAGAGGCGTCAAATGAGATCTCTAAAGGTCTCGGTGAGAGCCAACCGGATGCCTTCGACGAATGCCTCGACCTCGCGGGACGTCCACACCCGCGTCTCGCTGTTGATCTGGATGATCCAGGTGCGCTCCCTAGAGTAGTCGTCGGTGTGGAACGCTTCGATGAACCCTGCTCGCTGAAGCTTTAAGAGTTCTTCGGTGATGCGTGACAGGGCGCTCATTCTCCCTCCTCGAACAGTGTTGGTTGCCTGTCGTCGAGAGCGCAGGCGTTGCAGAACACCCGACCAGTGTAGACCTTTTGGCGGAGCCTGGTGGTGGCTCCGCCAGTTCTTGAGACTTGTTCTAATGCGGCAATCTCTCTCCAGGTGTATGGCTCTGCGGGGCGCAGAGGCGCCCCGCAGCCGCCACAGAACCCTCCTACAGGCCGGTATTCCATCAGGACGCCGCCTTGTAGCCGAGGGTCTCGATGGCCTCCAGGACCTTGCGCCGGGTCTCTTCGTTGACCGGCTTGCCCTGGACGACCGACGACACGGTGGTGGGACTCACACCAACGTACTCGGCCACGTCACGCTGAGTAACTCGACGCTGAGTCTGGTGGGGTCGGATCTCGACGTCGTAGCATGCCCAGCACACGGTGATTCGTGGCCACCCGCGTCTGCTGCCCCTGGGGCCGACCATTCCACAGTAGATGCACTGTTTCAGGCCACGCTCTTTGGGTTCGAGGCCGGCAAGCACGCCGGGGATCTCTGGCTTCTCGTCGATGACCCACGCCCGGCAGTCGTCGAATACCGGGCAGGTGCGGCAAACGGCCCGGGCCTCGTCGGCATGCTCTGGCAAGGTCATGAAGTCGACCCCGAGGCATGCGGCCCGTGCCCGCCAAGAATCGTCGGGTTCTCGGGCAGACGAGAGTCCAAGGGCTGCCGTTGGCCGGATATACGCTCTGAGTTCCGAAGGCAGTCCAGACATGTCTTCCTCCTTGTGGACGTTGACAGAGTCTAATCAGATATCGCCGTCCGGCCCCTGCGCTCGCTCTATCGCTATGGCCGCCTCAACGACCTCGGTGGTGATGTAGGCGGTCGGGGTCTTTCGGTCGGCGTTTTTGCGCATTGCCCAACGGCGCAGCCCCTCGGGGCCTCGGTGGCCGTGGCGGTGCGCTTCGGCGAGGAACGCTGCGGCGGCGAGGGTGCGAGTGACCTCGCCCCTCGCCTTTCCCAGCTCACTCATCGCTACCCTCCCTTTTCAGTCGATGATAGCGACAATGTCTCGGGCACTGACCTGGTGCATCAGGCCAGAATCGCCCTTGACGTAGACGAACTGGCGTCCGATGAGCTTGACGGTGCCGTAGCGGTCTCCCCGCATCCAGGCGTCGGTGGCCGGGTGCAGTTCGACACGCTGACCTTCCCGCAGGTCACCGAAGGCGACGGTGCGGGATCGGCCCTCGTCGTCGAGGACCGCATCGAGCATGTCCACCTCGTCGTCGGTCAAATGGCCGACTTGGATGGCGTCGTCGAATCCGAACGGATCGAAGAACATGGCTAGATACCTCCTTGTAGGTTAGTTGACGGTGCCGAGTAGCACCAGGACGGGCACGGCCTTAGGCCGTGCCCTACCTGCTGGCACTCGACCAGGATCACCACAAGGCCAAGGGCCGAAAGTGGTGGTTCACTGCCTCCACAACCTCGACAGCCCCAAAGCTGTCAGGGTGGGCGATGTCGT
>DATGPZ010000230.1:0-5010 GCA_035304485.1 Acidimicrobiia bacterium
CGCGCAACTGCAGATCAGGGAGGCACGGGAGACGGACGCCCGATTCATGGCCGGCATGCACATCGAGTCGATCGCCACCGGTTTCCTTCCGACGCTCGGTCTCGGATTCATGACCCTGCTGTATCGGGCCATCGTCGAGGATCCTGAGGGCTTGGCGCTGATCGCCGAGGACGAAAGCGGACCCGTGGGCTTCGTGGCCGGCACCCACTCCACCTCCGGGTTCTACCGTCGATTCGTGCGACGGCACGGTCTACGGGCAGGGCTCCTGGTGCTCCCTCGCCTGCTGCGACCGGGGGTCATCCGCAAGCTCTGGGAGTCTTTCCGCTACGGCGGCGAGGAGCAGTCCGAAGGGGCGGAGCTCCTCTCGATGGCAGTGGCGGGTGATCGCAGAGGCCGCGGCATCGGTGTTGCACTCGGACGTGAGTTGCTCCGTCGGCTCTCCGGATCGACGGTTCGGGTGGTGGTCGGATCCGACAACGCAGTAGCGATCGCCGCCTACCAGAAGATGGGGTTCGTGCCGCTATCGAGGATCCAGGTCCATCGAGGCGAGTCCTCGGAGGTGCTCGAGTGGTCTCGGCCCTGACCGCGCTGGTCGTGTCGTGGCTCTGGTGTCGGATGTTGCCGCTCGTCGGTCCCAGGCTCGGCTACGTCGACGAACCTGGGAAGGACGTGCTCAAGACCCATGAGCTTCCGGCGGTTCCCCTCGCCGGGCCAGGCCTGCTGTTGGCGACGCTCGTCCCGTTCAGTTGGCTGGATGGTCTGCGCCCGTCGGTGATGCTCGGTCTCGTCCTCATAACGGCGCTCGGGGTGGCAGACGACCGGCTGGACCTGGCCCCGGGGGTCCGGCTGATCGTCGAAGTCGTCTTGGCCGCGGTCCTTTCGTGGCATTGGTCGAAGGAATCGCTTCCACTGTTCCTGATCTCCATCGTGGTCGTGGTCGTGTCGATCAACGCCGTGAACCTCTACGACGGCATCGATGGCTTGGCGGGTGCCAGCGGAGCCGCCAGCCTCCTGGGGCTGGCGATGCTCGCCTGGACGGACGGTGCGGTGTTCTGGCTCCCGATCCTCCTGGCTGTCGCGTTGGCCGGGTTCTTGCCGTTCAACTGGCATCCGGCTCGTGTCTTCCTGGGAGACGGGGGTGCCTACCTCGTGGGAGCAGTCATCGCAGTCGGCTCGATGACTGTGGCCTCCAGCCGCGGAATGGTCGGAGTGTTGACGGCCCTCGGATTCCTGGGGATGTTCGCGGTCGATCTGGTGGTCACCGTGGGCCGCCGATACCGGCTCGGGCATCGACTCTTCGCTGGTGACCGGGGCCACATCTACGACCGATTGGTCATGGACGGGTGGAGTGTCCCGAGGGTCACGCTCAGCCTGGTCGCCTGCCATGCGGCGATCGTGGGAGTGACTCTCGTGGCGATTCGCATGCTTCCGGCAGGCGCTGCCTTCTTCGCCGTCTTGGCCATTGCTCTATCGGGTCTGGCAATGACGTGGCGGGTGGCCCAGAGGCCACCCGCCGAAGGCTGAACCCGGGTCGACCCCGGCTCAGGCAGTGCGTGCTTCGAGGTCGTCGATGAGGTCGTTGAGGCCGATCTCGAAGGGCGTTTCCGCCCGCCATCCGAGAACCTCTTCGATCTTCTTCGAAGAGACCGTCGACGGGGGAACGTCGCCTGGCCGCTTCGGACCGAACTCGATCTCGGTGGGGTAGCGGGCGGCCACTCGCTCCGCCAGCTCGCGAATGGTCGTCGTTTCAGGTGCCACCGTGTTGAGTGCCATGCCAGACACATCCGCGTTCGCTGCGAGCACGAAGGCGCGGGCGATGTCCGATGCGTGGGTGAACTGGCGGCCTTGTGAGCCGTCCCCGGCGATGGTGAGGGGCTCGCCTCGTCGGGCCCGGTCGATGAAGATGCGGAACACGGAGTTCGGGCGAAGGCCAGGACCGTAGGCAGTGCCTAGTCGCAGGGCGACACCCGACAGACCGCGAAGCTCGCACGCAGACAGGAACATCATCTCGCCACCGAGCTTGGTGATGTTGTAGGGATGGTCCGGCCGGCAAGGGTGGTCTTCGTCGATCGGCTCGTACGCCGGTTTGCCGTAGACCTCCCAGGTCGAGGCATAGACCACCCGCTTGCCGTGGGCCACGGCCGCATTGGCGATGTTCGTGGTGCCCACGACATTGACAGCCGCGGCCAACTCGGGCTTCTCCGCCGCCAGGTAGACGTCACCGATGGCGGCGACGTGTGCCACGACGTCCACGTCGGCGACGGCTGCGTCGACGACCGCGGCGTCGAGTAGATCCCCTTGGACGGACCGCACGTCATCGAGCTCGACGGGAGCGGTGTCGAAGGTGGTTACTTCCCATCCTTGCTGCAGGAACTCGCGCGCGACGTGTCGGCCGAGGAATCCGGCAGCGCCGGTGACAAGGGCTTTCATAGAAAAGGTCCTCCCAGACGCTTGCGAGCGTGAGGCTACAGGGTGTACCCGGGGTGTCCAGGGGGCGTCCGCCAGATGAGTCGCGCGACTCATGTCCACCTACCTGGACGCGGGGGAGTCGGCGGGTACGCTTTGCCGTGGGCAAAGGAGCTGGGAGGTATGGGAACCACAAATCCCTTCGATCGTGGGGGCCCGCACGGCGCAAACCACGGAGCGCTGAGCAAGACACTCTCTATAAAAGCGGCGAGAATGCGCGCCGACATCGCATTCGCCATCACGGACGCGTTGATCGTGGTGGCGGCGTACGTGATCGCCCTGGCCGCCCGGCTCCTCGATCCGGGCGTCTCCGACCGTTACTGGCCCGAGCTCGTCACCTATCTGCCTCTGTTGATCGTCCTCCACATCGGCGCCAATGTCCTAGCCGGCGCCTATGGACACGTGTGGGAGCATGCCAGCATCGCCGAAGCACGGCAGGTGATCGTCTCCAATCTCGGTGTTCTCACGGTGATGGTCGTTGTGGTGGCGGTCCAGTCGGATCACCCGATTCCCCTCAGCTCCGTGATCCTCGGGACCGCCATCGCAACCGGAGGGATGGGCCTCGTGCGGTTCCGATCCCGGATGTTCTCGTATCGGCGGATGGCACACGCTCCGCGAAGGGCGCGGGCGATCGTGGTGGGAACCAACCGGGCGGCGGCCGTGTTCGCCCGAGAGGCCAGCGCCTCGCTGGAGATCCTCGGATTCGTGGAGACGGTTCCGACCGCCTCCGAGCGATGGCTGGCCGGCACTCCCATCATCGGGTCGCTCGACGACGTGGAGCGATTGGTCGCCGAGCTCAACGTGGAGCAGGTCATCGTCGTGGGTGGCACCGATGAGCTCGTCCGCCGAGTCGTCGACCTCTGCCTGGGAGTGGATGTGCGCCTGCGGATAGTGCCTGATCCGGCTTCGATCCTCACCCGCAGCCAAGGGGCTGTCGACGTTCGGGACATCGAGGTGACCGACCTCCTGCCGCGGCCTGCGGTCCACACGGACATGGTGGCGGTCCGCGAGGTGCTGGTGGGCAAGAGGATCCTGGTCACGGGTGGCGGCGGTTCGATCGGTTCCGAGATCGTCCGTCAAGTGGCCCAGTTCGCCCCCCAGGCGGTGTTCGCACTGGACCGGGACGAGACGCTGCTCCACGAGATGTTGCTGTCGCTGGGTGCACGCCGCGACGAGGTGACCCCGATTCTGTGCGATGTGCGTGACGCCGATGCCCTTCGTCGGCACATGACAGAGATTCGACCCCAGATCATCTTCCATGCGGCCGCTCTCAAGCACGTTCCAGTCCTCGAGCGTCATCCCGACGAGGCGCAGAAGACCAACGTTCGAGGCACGTTGAACGTCTTGGACTCGGTCCGAGACCTGGACATCGAGCGTTTCGTTCTCATCAGCACCGACAAGGCGGTGAGGCCCAGCAGCGTCATGGGTGCTTCCAAGCGGGTGGCGGAGATGGTCGTCCAACAGGAGGCCATGCGAGTCGACTCGGGCATCTACACATCGGTTCGGTTCGGCAACGTCCTCGGAAGCCGAGGGTCAGTGGTTCCGACCTTCGTCCGCCAGATCCAGGCCGGTGGTCCGGTGACCATCACCGATCCCGAGATGACCCGGTACTTCATGACGGTCGACGAGGCCGTCCAACTGGTCCTGCAGTCGGCCGCATTGGCCGAGGGGGGAGAGGTGTTCGTGCTCGACATGGGCGAACCGATCCGTATCTACGACCTGGCGCTTCGCCTGATCCGCCTCGCCGGCTTGGTCCCCGACAGGGACATCGCCATCGAGGTGACGGGGGTGAGGCCGGGCGAGAAGCTGTCCGAGTCGCTCGCGCATGGCGAGTTGATTCCGACGCTCCATCCACGCGTCAATCGGACGCGACCCCCTTCCCCCGGACCGGTCACGATGTATGATTTCGTCGCCCTGCTGGATCGCCTCGCCGACGAGCAGGACATGGTGGGGGTTCGTGAGGGGCTTCGAGATCTGGCCACCCATGAATGGGACGGCTTCGAGACCGTCACCCTCGAAGATTCCGAAAAGGCAAGGATCTGATGGCTAGTAGACCGTTCCGAATTCTGCGCCATCGATGGAGAACCGTTCTCTTCATCGTGCTGGTCACCGTCGTGACCGCGGTGTGGGCAGCGGACCTCCGTAACGACTCCATCGAGCCGACCTACCAGGCGACGGCCACGGTCACCTATGTGAGCGATGTAGCCGGTCTGGAGGTGCTCGGCGAGCAGTTGTTCGAGACTCTCCAGAACCAACTGGAAGATGCGCGTCTCCAGGCTGTCGAAGTCAACGACGACTTTCTTTCCCGGCCGGGCGCGAGCATCACGGTCGAGCCCGACTTGGGTCGGCTGACGTTCGTGGCCGTCGGCTCCTCGGCCGAGGAGGCCGAGGCCAACGTCCGGGAGATGCGCCAACGACTCGTAGACCTCGACCCATTCGACCTCGAAGGTTAGATCACCCGGCAGATCGATTCCACTCTCGAGAAGTTGGACTCGGTGCGCAGGCAGATCAACGATTTGGTGGCGATGACCTCGGCCGATCCGG
>DATGPZ010000231.1:0-7377 GCA_035304485.1 Acidimicrobiia bacterium
TGATGGCTCCCGTTTCCGTTCGCAGCTCACTTGGTGGCGGCTCGCTTGTACAGCCTCACCGACAGCGGGACGAAGATCGCCAGTATCACGACGATCCAGATCAGGGTGTAGAGGACCGGGTTCTGCATCGACCAGGCCTCGGATGCGGCGGCCAGTGGATTGGTGTTGCCGAACAGTTCCCTCGCCGACTGGGTCACGGCTGACACCGGATTCCATTCAGCGAAGATGCGAAGCGGTGTCGGCAGGTTCTCCGCCGGCACGAACGCGTTCGAGATGAACGTCAGTGGCATGATCACCATGAACGAGGCGTTGTTGATCACCTCGACGTTGGGGACCAACAGGCCGACGGTTGCCATCACCCACGAGAAGGCGTAGGAGAACAGCAACAGGACGATGAACCCCGCCACCGCCTCCCACACGGACGTCCGGATCTGCCATCCGACCAGCCATCCGGTCAGTGCCATGATCCCGATGGACATCACGTTGTAGAAGACGTCGCTCGCCGTCCTTCCGAATAGCACCGCCGAACGTGACATCGGCAGCGACCGGAACCGGTCGATGATTCCCTTCTGCATGTCCTCGGCCAGGCTGGCTCCGGTGTAGGTGGCACCGAACACGACGGTCTGGGCGAAGATCCCGGCGATCAGGAACTCCCGGTAGTCGACACCTCCGGGAACGGCGATCGAACCGCCGAACACGTAGGCGAAGAGCAACACGAACATGATCGGGGAGAGCAGGACCCAGACGATCATCTCAGGCACCCGCTTCACCTTGATCAGGTTGCGCTTGGCAACGACGAAGCCGTCGGCCACGGCCCAGCTCAGAGCGTTCATCGGGTCACCTCCTGTGTTTGCTTCTCCTCGGCAGAAGAGCCGTTGCTGCTCGATTCGGTGCTGTGCCCGGTCAGAGCCAGGAACACGTCGTCCAGTGTCGGGCGGCGCAGTCCGACGTCGAGGACCGTCACCTGGGTGCCGTCGAGACCGCGCAGTACCTCGATCAAGACCCCGCTTCCGCCAGAAACCGGAGCGGTGACGGTCCGGGTCTGTTCGTCCACCATGATCTCTCCGACCGCCACGGTCGTCAGGGTCTCGCGGGCGAGCGAGAGGTGAGCCGGTGATTCGACCACCAACTCGACCCGCTCTCCGCCGATCTGACGTTTGAGTTGGTCGGCATTGCCCCGGGCGATGGCCTGGCCATGGTCGATGACGACTATGTCGTCGGCGAGCCGGTCGGCCTCCTCCAGGTACTGGGTGGTGAGGAGCAGCGTGGTGCCTCCTCTGACCAGTTCCCGGATGATCTCCCACATGTTCGCCCGGCTGCGTGGATCGAGACCGGTGGTGGGCTCGTCCAAGAACAGCACGGCCGGTTGTGCGACCAGGGCACCGGCCAGGTCGAGGCGGCGGCGCATGCCGCCCGAGTAGGTCTTCACCGGTCGATTGCCGGCTTCGGCCAGATCGAAGCGCTCCAGCAGTTCCTCGGCTCGCTGCCGGGATCGCGCTCGGCCCAGTCGGTACAGCCGGCCGATCATCTCGAGGTTCTCGAACCCGGTCAGGTGCTCGTCGACGGCGGCGTACTGGCCGGACAACCCGATCTTCGAGCGGACTCCGTCGGGGTTCGCCACGACATCGACTCCGGCCACCTCGGCCCGGCCTCCATCCGGCACCAACAACGTGGTGAGGATCCGGACGGCCGTGGTCTTGCCGGCACCATTGGGGCCGAGAAGGCCCAACACCTGTCCCGGGGCGACCTCGAGATCGAGCCCGCGCAAGGCTTCGACCTCTCCATATCTCTTGACGAGCCCTTCGGCTCGTATCACTCGATCCATGATTCTCCTTCCTATCCCCAGACCTGTGACATCACGCTGATGTCAACAAGACATTACGGATGCAACGCTTCGCTGTCAATGTGATGTCGCCACGACATCAGCCGTGATCGGCCAGTCTGCAAGCTATTCAGCATTCATGTCAGTTCTTGACCGGAATGTCTACGATCCTGCCGCCATGGCCGATACCACCGCCCGAGTCCTGAAACTCCTCTCGCTCTTGCAGACGAGACGCACCTGGTCCGGACAGGAGCTCCAGGGTCGCCTCGGCGTTTCCGAGCGCACACTCAGGCGGGACGTGGAACGCCTGAGGAACCTCGGATATCCAGTAGCCGCCACCACCGGCCCCAGTGGCGGTTACCAACTGGAGCCCGTCGCCGACATCCCTCCCCTCCTCCTCGACGAGGAAGAGGCGATTGCTATCGCGGTCGGGTTACGAACGGCGGCCGGTGGAACCGTGGCCGGAATCGAGGAAGCCTCGGTCCGCGCCCTGGCCAAGCTGGAACAAGTCCTTCCTCCTCGAATCCGACGACAGGTGAGCACCCTGCAGTCGACGGTCGCCTCCCTCGGACGGCCGTGGGTGACGGTCGACGCAGACTTGTTGGCGACGCTAGCTCAGGCTTGCCGAGACCGTGAGCGAATTAGGTTCGAGTACACCGCTCGATCCGGTGAGGTGAGCGAGCGCAACGTCGAGCCCCATCACCTCGTCACGTTGCGGCAGCGGTGGTATCTGGTCGGATACGACCGGGACCGGGAGGACTGGAGGACATTTCGCATCGACCGCATCCAGGAGCCGTGGCAGACCCGGATGCGGTTCCAGCCACGGGAGATCCCCGGTGGTGACCCGGTCGAGTACGTCCTTTCGTCGATCGGATCGATCCCGCAGCGCTATGCGATGACCGCCGTGCTCCACGCCCCTGCGGACGAGATCGCCCCCCGCGTCCGTCCCCATGAAGGCGAGGTCGTGGCCCTCGACGAGGAGCGATGCCTCTTCCGGACTCAGGCCGACCGGGTCGATTGGCTGCTCTTCTGGCTGCTCTGGTTCGATGTCGAGTTCGAGGTCGAGGAGCCTCCCGAGCTGGTCGATCACATCGAGCTGTTGGCCGGCCGGCTCTCCCGCTCGGTGGCTGACAAGGTCTGATACAACCGTTCGTACTCGGCGGCCGAGCGGTCCCAGGAGAAATCCATCTGCATTCCGTTGAGCTGCAGGCGCTTCCACGCCTTGCGGTCGCCCCGAGCAGCCATGGCCTCGGACAGCGCCCAGTCGAGGCCGGGTTCGTCGTAGTGCTCGAACACGAATCCGTTTCCGGTTTGGGACTCGGGATCCCAATGCTCGACCGTGTCGGCGAGTCCTCCGGTGTTGCGAACCACGGGGGGCGTCCCGTACGCGAGGGAATACATCTGGTTCAGGCCACTCGGTTCGAACTGGGACGGCATCAGGAAGATGTCGGCGCCGGCTTCGATCCGGTGGGCGAGGACCTCGTCGTACCCGGAGGTGAACGATGCCGCATCGGGAAAGCGATCACCGAGCCCTGCGAGGCTGGCCTCCAGAGCCGGATCGCCCGATCCGAGTGCGACCAGGCGCACCTCGTCCTTCTCCAACCGCGCCGACACCGGTCCCGGTAGGAGGCCGATTCCCTTGTGGTCGACGAGTCGACTCACGATTCCGAGGACGGTGACTCCCTCTCGATACGACAGGCCCAGGGTCTCGAGCAGTCTTCGCTTGTTCCATTCCTTCCGCCACAGGCTCTTGGCGGAATAGGGGTAGAAGAGGTGGCGGTCGATGGCGGGGTTCCATACCTGAGTGTCGATTCCGTTGAGGATCCCGATCAGCTGGCCCGATCGCTCTCGAAGCAGGTCGTCCATCCCGAACCCGAACTCGGGCGTCGTGATCTCCCGGGCGTAGGTCGGGCTCACGGTGGTGAGGGCATCGGCGTGCTGGACACCCGTCCGAAGCAGGCTCACCCACCCCTCGGCGAGCCGCGCCTGGTCGAGCATCGCCTTGTGCGCACCAAGGCCGAGTGAGGGTACGACTTCGGCCGAGAAGTTCCCCTGATAGGCGAGGTTGTGGATGGTGAGGACGCTGCGCGTGCTCGAGAAGGTGGCCTCTTCGGCGAAGAGGCTCCGCAGGTAGACGGGGATGAGACCCGTCTGCCAATCGTTGCAATGGACGACCTGCGGGGCCCACCGCCATCGAATGCACAGCTCGAGAGATGCTCGGCACAGGACGGCGAAGCGAAACGCCTCGTCGGGATCTTCCGTATAGAGGCTGCCCCTGCGATAGAGGCCAGGGGCGTCGACGAGCGTGACCGGGAGGCCGTCGAGATCGACCTCGACGATGTCGGCTGTGACCCGTTTCGGCCCGAGATCGAACCCGACCAGCCCCGGGTCGGCGGGGGCGGTCCGATAGAGGGATGTGTCGATGACGTCGTAGGCGGGCATCACGACCCGCACGTCGTGGCCCCGCTGGATCAGGGCTCGGGGGAGTGAGCCGGCCACATCGGCCAGCCCTCCGGTCTTGGCGAGTGGCGCCACCTCCGACGCCACGAACAACACCCGCACGCCCTGATTATGCTTTTTATCAGTGAAACGTCGTGCCAAACACGACGTTTTTGTGGTGAGAAGCAGTGAGCGGCGGTCGCGATTCCCACGTCGAGACCGACGCGTCTCGCTCGCCGTTCGACCGATGGGCGAGCCATGCCACCATAGGGGCGTGCGGGAGCGGATACTCCAGATCGTCGAGGCCGACGGACCGATGCCGTTCGAGCGATTCATGGATCTGGCGCTCTACCATCCCGACGGCGGGTTCTTCACCGGTGACACCTTGCGCTCCCAGAAGGCGGGCGATTTCCTCACCAGCCCCGAGGTGAGCTCGATGTTCGGTCAGACGCTGGCCGCCTACGTCGCCGCCGAAAGAGAACGGATCGGCGAGCCCTTTCGCCTGGTGGAGGTCGCATCCGGATCGGGGTCGTTGCTCGGTCCGCTGTTGGAAACCCATCCCGTGGAGGCGTGGGCTGTCGAAGTCTCGCCGCCCGCCCGACGGGCGCTCGCCGATGTCGTCGGCGCCGACCGCGTGGTGGCGTCCCTCTCCGACGTGCCCCAGCCCTGGCGGGGGGTGATTCTGGCGAACGAGCTCATCGACAACCTCCCGATGGCGATCGCCCAACGCACGACGGTGGGTTGGCGGGAGAGGTGGGTCGGTGCGGACGGGGACGGTTTGACCTTCGTCGACGCCCCGGTCCGGCCGGAAGTCGAGAAATGGCTGGGCGACTTCGGGGGGGACGTCGAGGAAGGGGGATGGGTGGAGGTCCAATTGGAGGCATACCGCTGGGTCACAGAGGCCGTCACGGGTCTGGAGGCCGGCTCGGTGGTCCTCTTCGACTACGGCGACACCACCGAGAACCTGTTGCCCCGACGGCGGGACGGCACCCTCCGCACGTACCGATCGCATCACCTGGGGCCGCATCCCCTCGACGAGCCCGGCGCCACCGATATCACCGCCGACGTCAACTTCACCGCCATCCAGCACGCCGCAGAGACGGCGGGCGCCGAGGTCGAGGTGTGGCGGCAGGACGACTTCTTGGCTGGGTTGGGATTGCGAGAGCGACTCTCGGCTCTCCGCCACGAGGAACTGGAGCTCGCCCGCCGTGGCGACGAAATGGCCCGCTTGGAGGTCCGTACCCGTCTCCACGAGGCCGAGACCCTCATGCATCCCAGAGGGCTGGGCGATTTCCGGGTCTTGGTGGCCCGCAAGAGTGCGTCCTGAGATGCCGATATTTTGGGCGATTCGGTAGGATTTCGAACAGATGAACAACGTCAAGACCGTCGCCCTGCTCGCCTTTCTGTCGGCCCTCGTCTGGGGTGTCGCCTACACCTGGGGCGGAGTCAACGGCTTCTGGGTCGGGCTCGTCCTGGCGGCGGCTCTGAACTTCGCTGCCTACTTCTGGTCGGACAAGATGGCGCTCGCCGCCACCCGCGCTCGCCCGGTGGAAGAGCACGAGCTTCCCCAGGTGTATGCCATCGTCCGCAATCTCACCGCTCGGGCCCAGATGCCGATGCCACGCATCTACCTGATCGACAACCCGCAGCCGAATGCGTTCGCCACCGGTCGCAATCCCGAGCATGCGGCCGTGGCTGTGACGACTGGAATCTTGCAGACGTTGACCACCGACGAGCTCGAAGGCGTCCTCGGTCACGAGCTGGCTCACGTCCGCAACCGCGACATCCTGATCAGCTCCGTTGCCGCCATGCTGGCGGCCGCCCTTTCGATCTTCGCGCGGATGGCCTTCTGGTTCGGAGGGGGCCGCGATCGCAACAATCCGGTGGCAGCGATCGTCGGGATTCTCGCCATCATCCTGGCGCCGATCGCCGCCCTCCTCATTCGGCTCGCGATCTCCCGGACCCGGGAATACCAGGCCGATGAATCCGGGGCTCAGTTGACCGGCCGCCCGCAGATGCTGGCCTCGGCCCTGCAAAAGATCTCGGCCGGAGCCGCCCGGCGACCCATGAACGTCAACCCGGCGGTCAGCCAGCTCTTCATAGAGAATCCCCTGAAGGGGGTGCGGGGCCAGAACCTCGCCAACCTGTTTTCGACTCACCCTCCCATGGAGGATCGGGTCAAGCGCCTGATGGAAATGGCCTCCGGCGTCAGGTGAACCTCGACACCGCCGGTGCTCTGGCCATCGTCGCCGTCGTATGCGTAGTAGTGGCCGCCTGGGGGCTGTGGCTGTCGCGAGGCTCGGCGGCCCGTGGTGCCGAATGGGGCTACACGACTCTGGGTGTCTGGCGGCCCTTCCCGTGGGCGATCGGCGTTGTGGGGGTCGTTCTCCTCGTCGTGGCCGACCCGGTTTGGGTG
This sequence comes from Acidimicrobiia bacterium, assembly GCA_035304485.1. Taxonomy (GTDB): domain Bacteria; phylum Actinomycetota; class Acidimicrobiia; order Spongiisociales; family ZC4RG35; genus ZC4RG17. Next base: position 6,678 of record DATGPZ010000231.1, read on the forward strand.
GGCGTGGCGGTCCTGTATGTGGCGGTCATGACCTGGTGGTTGACCCGCTCGGTCAGGCGCAAGATGCAGGTGGTTCGTGACACCTACGGAGGTTTCGACGACCCGCCACACAGGTGAGCCCGGCCTTGGGTCTCCAGACGGGTGACTATTAGAATTCGCATCCCAACCGCGCGCATATCCTTGCGCGCGGTTTGAGTGTGCCGGGATACCCAAGCGGCCAAAGGGAGCAGACTGTAAATCTGCCGGCTTAGCCTTCGGAGGTTCGAATCCTTCTCCCGGCACTAGCGGGCACCCACGGCGGGTGACCGAACTAACCTGGCAGCCGAGCGCCCCCTTAGCTCAGTGGCAGAGCACTTCCATGGTAAGGAAGGGGTCCGGGGTTCAAATCCCCGAGGGGGCTCGATCCGACGATCAACGACGGTCGTGGTCGTCGGAGTGCCGAGTGCACGAGGCGGCGTAGCTCAGTAGGTGAGAGCGCTCGACTCATAATCGAGAGGTCGGCAGTTCGAGTCTGCCCGCCGCTACGAACGGCCGTCGCAAACCCGTCCGAGACAAGGAGATCAGAAATGGCCAAGGAGAAGTTTGATCGGTCGAAGCCGCATGTGAATGTGGGGACGATGGGTCATATTGATCATGGTAAGACGACGTTGACGGCGGCGATTACGCGTGTGTTGGCTGAGCGTGTGGGTGGGGCGAATAC
>DATGPZ010000232.1:0-19435 GCA_035304485.1 Acidimicrobiia bacterium
ACCTTGCTGCTCGACAAACGCGAACTCGGTGGAATCCAGGCGGGCGAGGTGAGCCTGGTGTTTCGTCGGTGGCGCTCGCCTCGGGTCAAGATCGGGACGCGCCTTCGCACGCCCATCGGGCTGGTCGAGGTGTTGGATCTAGCGGTCGTCACCGCCGAGGAGGTCACCGAGGAGGACGCTCGAGACGCCGGGTTCCCCGATCTGACCGGTTTCAGGAACTGGCTCGACGAGCGCCCCGGCGACCTCTATCGCATCCGGGTACGGGCAGCCGGTCCCGATCCTCGGGTCGAGCTGCGTCAGCGCGCCGATCTGGAGCCCGCTGAGGTGGAGGAGCTGAGAACGCGCTTGGAGCGCATGGACCGAAGGGCAGACGAGCCCTGGACGTGGGAGACGCTGCGGCTCATCCACGACAATCCCGGTCGTGTATCGACCGAGCTCGCCGAACTAATGGAGTTGCCGCGTCCGTACTTCAAGCAGCGGGTGCGGCGTCTGAAGGAGCTAGGCCTGACGGAGAGCCTCGAGGTCGGCTACCGGATTTCGCCGCGGGGAAGAGCCTTGCTCGATCACGGGGACTAGAAGCGCCGGTTCAGGCGAACGGCAATGAGGTCTGCACCGGTTTCGGCTCCGGTGGTTTCGGTTGTTGCCTGTAGGGGCTCCGCCGGCGCCGCGGGCTCGACAGGTAGGCGCGGTCGCGGTACAGGCGCTCGTATTCGGGGACGAGATCGGGCCGCTTCAGCGCCAGCCAACCCATGAAATGTTGCTTTACGCCCGGCCGGAGGTGGAGGCGGATCCTCGACACCGAGTGCGCTCCGGCCTCCCGGCACGCCCTCTCCACCGCGGCGATCTGGTCTGGCCGATCCGACAGCCCGGGAAGCAGCGGTGCCACGAGGACGCTGCTCGGCACCCCGGCATCAGTCAGTTTGGCGACGGCCTCGATCCGCCGTTGGGGATGCGGCGTCCCGGGTTCGGTCATCTTCCACACCTCGGGGTCGAGAGTGCCGATGGAGAAGTTCACCGACACGTCTGTCCGCTGCGCAGCTTCCACGAACAGTTCGAGGTCCCGTAGGGCCAGGGTCGATTTCGTGAGGATCGAGAAGGGGTTCGATCGCTCCACGAGCACCTCCACCACCCCCCGGGTGAGGCGGTACTTCCCTTCGGCCGGCTGGTAGGGGTCGGTGTTGGTGCCCATCGCGATGAGCTCGCCCGCCCAGCGCCCGGGCGAGGTCTCGGCTCGGGCTAGTTCAACCGCGTTCGTCTTCACCACGATCTGGGTGTCGAAATCCTCTCCGATACCGAATCCGAGGTAGTCGTGGGTAGGCCGGGCGAAGCAGTAGACGCAGGCGTGGCTGCACCCCCGGTACGGGTTGATGGTCCAGTTGAATCCGAACCTGTCGCTGGGGACATGGTTGAGGATCGACTTGGCCTCGACCTCGTGGAAGGTGAGTCCCCGGTACTCCCCCTTGCCGGCGACCCGCCGACCGAGCTCGAACAGACCTCCTTGGGCGGGAGCCGACCATCGCAGCTCACTCATAGGACCACGCTATCGAACACACGTTCGTCCGGCAAGCGCGGGGCGGAATGTGCGACTTCTTCGATATGGTTGAATCGAGCAGGAGGATCGAAAGGATTTCCATGCCGAACGCCGTCATCGTCGACGCAGTGCGCACGCCTGTTGGACGCCGGAACGGAAAGCTCAAGGACATCCATCCCGTCGACCTGGCGTCGATCCCGCTGCGGGCCCTGGTGGAACGCAACGACCTCGATCCCAGCCTGATCGAAGACGTGATCATGGGCACCGTGATGCAGACGGGAGAACAGGGCAACAACGTCGGCCGCAACGCTGCCCTGGCAGCGGGATTCCCCGAGGACGTGGTCGGCGTCACGATCGACCGGCAGTGTGGCTCATCACAGCAGGCTGCCCATTTCGCCGCCCAGGGTGTGATGGCCGGCGCCTATGACGTGGTCGTGGCGGCCGGTGTCGAGTCGATGACCCGGGTGCCGATGGGGATCACCGCCCAACAAGGGCCTGGCAAGCCGTTCGGCCCCCTCATGCAACAGCGCTACAGCCAGGGGTTGGTGCCCCAGGGCATCTCGGCAGAGATGATCGCCGAGAAGTGGAGCCTCAGTCGCGAGGAGCTGGACCAGATCGCCCTCGAATCCCACCGGCGGGCGGCCCGTGCCACCGAGGAAGGCCGCTTCGACTCCCAGATCGTCCCGGTGGAGGTCCAGACCGAGAGTGGCCTCGAGACCATGGATCGGGACGAGGGGATCCGTTGGGACACCTCCGAGGAGAAGCTGGCGAGTCTCCAGCCTGCGTTCAAGGCGGATGGCGTAGTCACAGCCGGCAACTCGTCGCAGATCTCCGATGGAGCGGCGGCGGTGCTGATCATGTCCGAAGAGAAAGCCGACGAACTGGGCCTGGAACCGATGGCCCGATTCGTCTCGTTCTCGCTCGCCGGTGTGGACCCGGTGACGATGCTGACCGGCCCCATCCCGGCTACCACTCGCGCCCTGGAGCGGGCCGGGCTGTCGATCGACGACATCGACCTATTCGAGATCAACGAGGCCTTCGCGTCCGTAGTCGGCGCATGGAGGATCGAGCACGGCGGCACCGATCCCGAAGCCCTGTGGGCGCGGACCAACGTGAACGGCGGCGCCATCGCCCTCGGGCACCCTCTCGGCGCGTCGGGCACGCGCCTCCTGACCAGTCTGGTGCACGAACTCGTCCGAACGGGCGGACGGTACGGGCTCCAGAGCATGTGCGAGGGTGGAGGCATGGCCAACGGCACCATCATCGAGCGGCTCGGCTGAAGGTGGACATCGGCCTCGGCCAGATCATCATCGCCTTCGGGCTGGGTGCGCTCATCTGGCTGCTGAGTATGAAGGTGCTGAGGATGCTGGCCACCCCACCGCCCGAAGTGGATCCCGAGGACGTCGTCGAGGTCGAAGACCAGGATTACCGCTGCTCGGTCTGCGGTACGGAGGTGACGCTCAGGGTGGCCAACGTCAACGAGACGTCGCCTCCCAAGCACTGTCGAGAGGAGATGGTGCCGGTCTGGCGCCCCGGACGCCACCTGCGCACCTGACGGTTTCCCACAGCCTGTGGACAACTCCGAGGAAAACTACAGGTTTGTGATTCACAAGGTCCGGATGGAGTCGCCGGCGGGTTCAGTTACGCTGGCGCCCATGCCTGAGTCCAAGCGTCGGAAGCCGAAGACGACAGGTCCGACCAAGTCGAAGCGCCCTGTCGCAACCACGAAGCCGGAGAGCCCTCGCTGGTACGCGGGTGTGATGTTCGGTCTCATGGGCTTGGGAGTGCTCCTGGTCCTGGCCCGGTTCATCTTCCAGACCGAGCAGTGGCTGTTGCTCATCGGCCTGGTGTTCATCTCGGCCGGCTTCATCATGACGACCAACTACCGATGAAGGTCCTGGTCCTCGACAACTACGACTCCTTCACTTACAACCTCGCCCAATACTTGGGAGAGCTGGGAGCCGAGCCCGAGGTGGTCAGGGCCGATGCCATCACGCCTGAGCAGGCCGAGGACCGTCAGTACGAGCGGATCGTGATCTCGCCCGGACCTGGTCGCCCCGAAGATGCCGGCTACTCCGTCGACTTCGTTCGCCACTTCGCCGGCCGCCTCCCGGTCCTCGGTGTGTGCCTAGGCCACCAGGCCGTGGTGGCGGCCTTCGGCGGCGGGATCGACCTGGCACCCGAGCCTCGACACGGCAAGACGTCGAGGATCCGTCACGACGGAAGAGGAGTCTTCGCCGGGCTCAGCGATGGCTTCGAGGCCACTCGATATCACTCGTTGGCGGCCGTGACCCTGCCGGACGAGCTCGAGGAGTGCGCGTGGTCGGAGGACGACGTCGTGCAGGGGGTGCGCCACCGGTCGCTACCCATCCACGGGGTCCAGTTCCACCCAGAGTCTGTCATGACCACGGAGGGCAAGGCCCTCCTCTCCAACTTCCTCAGCTGAGGTCACGAGCCGGTTCGACGCTGGCTCGTTCAGCCACCGTCTCCTTCGGTGGTCGTTGGCACCGTCGTCTCAGGCGGAGTGGTCGTGGTGGTAGTGGTCGTAGTCGTAGTGGTGGTCGTGGTCGTGGTGGTCGTCGTGGGCGGGGTCCGGCCGAGGGTGACGGTGATCACCTCGCCGGGAAGCGCCGTGCCCCCGGCGGCCGGGAATTGGGCGACGATTCGACCGTCGAGGTTGGGATCGTCGACCTGCTGAGTGGCGTTCGAGATCGTCATGCTCAGGCCCAATTCATTCAGAGCACGCTCCGCTTCCTCGGGTGTCATGCCGCTGAGACTCGGGATCGTGACCGGCTCGGGTCCGAGCGACACCACCAAAAGCACCGTCTCGCCCACCTCGAGAGTGGCTCCCGGCTCGGGGTCGGTGGTGATCACACTGCCGCGCGGCACCTCCGGGTGATACTCCTCGGAGACCGTGACCCTCAGGCCCAGGTTGTTGAGACGCTGGGTGGCGTCTCGTTCGGTCAGTCCCGAGAGGTCCTCCAGTTCGACCGTCTGGGGGCCTTCTGAGAGAACGAGGTCGATCGGCGATCCCGAGCCGGCGCGGACGCCAGGCAGCGGTGACTGCTCCACGACCGTACCCTCGTCCTGTGGGTCCGGACGTGACGATATGTTGCCGACCACGAAGCCTGCTTCCTCGATCCGCTGACGAGCGGTGGCTTCATCCATGCCGATGAGGTTCGGCACTTCGAACTCCTCCGGTCCCGCGGAGATGAACAGGTCGATGGTCGAATCCTGAGGCACCTCCTCGCCGGCGGGCGGGTCGGTGCGGATGGCGTTGCCGACGGGGATCTCGTCGCTCGGTTCCCGCTGGATGTTCGGGATCAGGCTGGCTTCTTCCAGGCGCTCGACTGCCTCGGCCTCCGGCAGGTTGGTCACCGTGGGCACCATCACCAATTCGGGCTCCTCGTCACCTCCGAGGGCCTGGAAGAGGACGAAGACCAGCACCACCAGCAGGGCCAGGAGTCCGAAGGCGGTGAGGATGAACGGAAGCTGCGAGCGCGGCTCTTCCTCCAGTTCCCGATACACCTCGTCGGGCGGAGCGGTGGGGGGTGGAGCCGGAGCCGACGTGATGACCCGGGTGGAGGCATCGGGATCGGCGTAGGGGCCGGGAGCGACCGGCAGCGGAGGGGGCGCCGAAGGGGTCTGTCCCCGCAGCACCGCCACCAGATCGGCGCGCATGTCTTCGGCACTCTGGTACCGGCCGGCCGGGTCCTTTCGGAGTGCTCGCAGGACGACGGCGTCGAGCTGGGGGGTGACGTCGGGGTTGAGGCTCGACGGTGGTGCCGGGTCCGTCGATACGTGCTGGAACGCGACCGACATGGGGCTGTCGCCCTGGAAGGGAGGTCGCCCGGTCAGCATCTCGTAGAGGACGACACCGAGTGAGTAGACGTCCGAGCGGGCGTCAGCGGAAGCGCCTTGCGCCTGCTCGGGGGAGAAGTAGGTGGCGGTTCCGATGACCGAGCCGGTGCGGGTCAGTTCCTGGGAGTCGTCCCAGGCGCGGGCGATGCCGAAGTCGGTCACCTTCACCGTCCCGTCACCCGACAGGAGGATGTTGCCTGGCTTGATGTCGCGGTGGACGAGTCCGGCCCGGTGGGCGACCGAGAGGGCGGCTGCCACTTCGGAGGCGATTTCGACTGCCCTCCGGGGAAGGAGAGCGCCTTCCGACTTGAGCACGTCACGGAGGGAGCGGCCTTCCACGAGTTCCATGACGATGAAGTACGTGTCGCCGGCTTCGCCCCAGTCGTAGATGCTGACGATGTTCGGATGGCTGAGGTTGGCAGCTGCCTGGGCTTCCCGCCGGAAGCGCTTCACGAACGCCTCGTCCGACGAGTACTGCGAATGGAGCATCTTTATCGCCACGCGCCGACCGAGGAGCGTGTCTTGGGCCTGGTAGACGTCGGCCATCCCACCTCGGGCGATATGCGAGGTCAGGTGGTACCTATCGGTGAGGGGTCGTGAAGTTTCCATAGAGCTGTGGGCGAGCGGGCTGAATGATAGGGATCAGCTACGGTTTTCCAGCCATCTTGCGATCAGGTCACCCGCCACGGGAGCGGCCACTCTCCCTCCGGTGTCGGAATCCTCGCTCGACGGCAACGGTTCGAACATGACTGCTACCGCGATCTGGGGGTCGTCGACCGGGGCGAAGGCGATGAACCACGGGTAGGAGGTACCGCCGCCCGCCTGGGCGGTTCCGGTCTTCCCGGCCACCCTGACTCCCGGAACGGTGGCGGCGGTCCCGGTTCCCTCGGTGACGACCCGCTCCATGAGCTGGGTGAGGGTCTCGGCAGTGGTCGCTGACATCGCCTCGCCGAGTTCCTCCGGGTCGGTTCGATCGACGGTGTTGCCCTCGGCGTCGAACATCTCGTCCACGTAATAGGGCTGCATCACCGTGCCCCCATTGGCGATGGCTGCGGCCACCATCGCCATCTGTAGAGGAGTGGCGCGCACGTCGCGCTGGCCCAGGCCGCTCTGTCCGAGGGCAGCGGGGTCGTCGAGGAGGGAGTCGGTCGGGAAGACAGATCGAGCCGCATCCCAGGGAAGCTCGAGCTCGCGATTGAAGCCGAGGGCCTCGGCCATCTCTCCCACGTCATCCGCTCCGACCTGGATGGCGAGATCGGCGAAGATCGTGTTGCAGGACCGGATGAAGGCACGGGCCAGCGTCACCGTCGATCCGTCGCCACACAGACCGCCACCGAAGTTGGAGACGGTGGCGGATGATCCGGGTAGTTGGAACTCTCGCACGTCGTCGAACCTGGTTTCGGTGTCGGCCACCCCGAACTCGAGGGCGGCGGCTGTCACTACCGTCTTGAAAGTCGACCCCGGTGGGAAGTTCTCGCGGGTGGCACGGTCGAGGAGGGGGTTGGCCGGGTCCGCCAGGAGTGCGTCCCATTCCGCCGCCGCTTCTGACCCGCCCAAGACGGCCGGGTCGAATGACGGTTTGGACACCGAAGCCAAGACTGCTCCGGTTCTCGGGTCGAGGGCCACGACTGCTCCGGACCGGTCACCGAGAGCGTCCCAGGCCGCCTGCTGGAGGTCGGCGTCGAGCGTCAGCCGCATGCTGCGGGGGCGGAGGTCGTTCCCGAGGATGGCGGCGACGATGTCCGACAGTGTCAGATCCCGCCGGCTGCGGAGCTCGTCGACGTAGGCCGCCTCCAGGCCACCGTCGCCGACCACCGACGAGGTGTAGCCGACGGTGTGAGCGAAGAGTGGTCCCAGCGGATAGACCCGGTTGAAGCGACGGGGGTCGTCTTCGTCAGGCACGGATTCGGCCAGCACGGTGCCGTCGGCTGCCACGATCACGCCCCGTTCCTTCCCCGCCTGGGCGATGGCGAGGCGGGCGTTGCGGGGGTCGGAGCGATAGGTGTCGGCAGCGATCGCCTGGATCCAGGTGACGGCGCCCAGCAACACGAACAAGCCGATGAACAGGCCGATCGCCAGACGTCGGATCGGCCCGTTCACGAGCGCTCCTCGTGGCTCGCCCGTGCCAGAAGGCCCAGCAGGAGGAAGTTGCCGATCAGGGCGGAACCGCCATAGGACATGAATGGCAGCGTGATCCCGGTGAGGGGAAGCACCCGGAGCACTCCACCGATGATCAGGAAGGTCTGCAGGCCGATCACGAATGTGAGGCCGGCAGCGAGCAGCGAGCGGAACCGGTCTCGGGAACGGAGTGCGACCCCGAACCCGGCTGCCAGGAACAGGCCGAAGCAGCACAGCACCGCTACCGAGCCGGCCAGCCCCAGCTCTTCGCCAACTGCCGCGAAGATGAAGTCGGTGGCGGCGTTGGGGATGAGATCAGGACGGCCCAGCCCTGGTCCCGAGCCAGACAGGCTGCCGGTCCCCAGCGCGAACAGCCCCTGTGCGACCTGGTAGCCGGTGTCGGCGTAGTCCTCGAACGGGCGTAGCCATGCCTCCACGCGTCGCTGGACGTGGTCGAACATCGACCAGGCTGCGATTCCCCCTGCCACCGCCATCGCCCCACCCGCGAATAGATATCCGGCCGCGCCCGTCGCCGCGTAGAGGAGGGCGGCGAACGTTATGAAGAGGAGGAGCGAGGCACCCAGGTCGCGCTGGTAGATCAGGATGAGGAGGCTCCCGGCCCACACCAGGAGCAGCGGCACCAGTTGCCGCGGCTCAGGAATCCGGATCGGTCCCAGACGGCGGTGGGCCCCCGTCAGCGCCGCCTGCCGGTCGGCCAGGTAGGCGGCCAGGAACGACACGAACAGGATCTTGGCGATTTCGGCCGGCTGGAAATGCAATTCGGTGAATCCGAGATGGAAGACGACCCAGAGGCGGCTGCCGTTCTGTGACAGCCCGCGTATGGGCAGCGGGCCTCCGGACGGAAGGTTGGGCAGGAGCAGCAAGATCACCGCCGTCAGCAGCATGAGGTTCCGGTAGCGCCGGAGAATGGCGAGGCCGTTGCGAGACAGGAGCGCAAGCAGCGCACATGCGACGGCGGCGGCGATCAGGAGCCACCAGCGTTGCAGACCTGCCCGGTAAGGGGAGAGGCGATACACGGCGATGAAGCCGATCGCAGCCAGCAGGCTGACCGGCGGCAGCAAGAGGGGTGTGGCATCCGGAGCCCACGCACGGAGTGCGGCGTGGAAGCCGCCGAAGGCGATCAGGAAGACGAGGAACGTGAGGCCGACCTGGGCACCGAGGGACTCGCCGTTGGCGAAGTCGACGAGCGCCACCCCGAACGCCGCCAGCCCCGAGGCGACGGCGACGAGCACCCCCTCGGCGGTGCGGGTCACTGGAGTCTCTCCGCTTGGGAGGAGTGATCGATGGTGAGTGGTCGCTGGTCGGTCACGTACTGGCTTCTTCCATGCTGCCTCGTTGCCGATGCGGGTGCTGCGGCTGATACGAAGGGAGACGATCTCGTGCGGGTCGGGGCTACCAATTGATTACCACCCGAAACTCGTTACCCGCTCGTGTGAGGCAGGTGACTAGGGGACGACGTCTATCACGACCGCCGTGATGTTGTCGTGGCCTCCGGCGGCGTTGGCCGCCTCGATCAGCCCCCACACCGCCTCTTCGGGGGTCTCGGCCGCCAACTGCTCCTTGATTCCGTTGTCGTCCAGCATCGCGTTCACTCCGTCGGAACAGAGGAGGAAACGGTCGCCGGGCTGGATGGGTTCCTCGATCTCGTCGACCAACAGGTCCTGGGTCAAGCCCAGGGCACGCGTGATCATGTTCCTCTGCGGGTGGTTCTGGGCCTCCTCGGGGGAAATTCGGCCGGCTGCCACGTATTCGGCGGCCACTGTGTGATCGACCGTGAGCTGACGCAGCTCCCCGTCCCGGAGGAGGTAGGCACGGCTGTCGCCCACATGAGCCAGTCGGGCGACGTCGTCGTCGATCTCGAGGAGCGTCATGGTCGTGCCCATCCCGGCGAGTTCGGGGTGCTCGGCTACTTCCAGGAGCAAGGCGTGGTTCGCTCCGATCACCCTCCGGGCCGGTGTGTCGTCGATGTCGGTCGCGGTTTCGACGGCGATCCGGCTGGCGACTTCGCCGGCCACGTGGCCGCCCATCCCGTCGGCGACGATGAACAGTGACGACTCCTCACCCGCACCGGAGACGGGGGGATAGACCGCGTCTTCGTTGTTCGATCGCACCCGTCCGGTATGGGTCGCGCTGGCCCACCTGAAGTTCACCGTATCTCCATCACCGTCTTGCCCACCTGCACTGCATCACCTCTCCGCAACTCGGCTGGGGCCGTGACGCGCCTGCCATTCAAGTACGTGCCGTTCGTGCTGCCCAGGTCGTGGAGGGTCAAGCCGTCCTCCGATGCCACTAGCCGAAGATGGAACTCGGAAGCATACGGGTCGTCGAGGACAACGTCGGCCTCTTCGCTGCGCCCCAGCACCGTGGCATCGGTCACGGTGAAGTCGAGACCCGCCTGGGAGTCCGAACGAACGATGACGACCTTCGTGCCTCGGCGCTTGCGCCGTTCGGCGTGGATCCCGAGATGAGTAGCGATCCCGCGCGCCACCTGCCACACGAAGAGGTAGACCAGGCCGAGGAAGATCAGCCGCAAGAGTGCGAGGATGATGTCGGGCATCAGCCCTGTCCGATGTCACGTCGCATTGCTTCAGACGATCTCGAGACGGTAGGAGCGGTCGGCGAAGGTCACCACCGACCCGGGTCTGAACTCTACGGGATCGTCCCCTACGCGTGCGCCGTCGAGTCGGGTGCCGTTGACCGAACCCAGGTCTCGCAGCCACACCGAACCGTGTCGGCGCACGATCTCGGCGTGCCGCCGAGAGATCTCGTCGTAAGGGATGATCACGTCGCAGTCACTCCCCCGTCCGAGCAAGAGTCGATTGTTGGAGAGATCGAGGGGTGGGATGCCCGTCAAACGTCCCCAGGGATGGCGAGAGCCCTTCCGGACTTCGAGATCACACTCGATGGATCCAGGCGGAAGGTCGGGGTCGAGTCGGATGTTGACGTAGGTCGGTCCCGGGAGACGCCACCCTTCTTCGGCCGCATGCGCCTCGTAGGCGTCGGCGAGGACGCGTGACAGACTCGCCGGCGGCAGGTCCAGATCGTCGGGGTTCAGCCCCACGGTGATCCGGTTGGCGACGACCCGGCCGGCGTCGGTGTCGTCGGCCGCCAGGTCTGCCTCGCGCACCATCCGCTGGGCGATCTCGGTCGGATGGACCCGTCCCGAGAACACCCGACTGGCTACTCCGTCCAGCATCCGTTCCAAGCGACGTTCGACGACCCTGGCCAGTTTCACCTGCGTCAGTGTACGGCGGTGGTGGTACCATGACGCCTCCGCTGCCCGACGATTCGGTCGTCGCGCTGTGCTCCGGGCGAGTGGCGGAATTGGCAGACGCGCAGGATTCAGGTTCCTGTGGGGTAACACCCGTGGGGGTTCAAGTCCCCCCTCGCCCACAGTCTCGATGTGCATAGGGGGACGACCCCCCAGCACCCCCGCCGCGATCTTTTGCGTGACTGGATCGTTGGCGTCAGGGGTTCGCGGACAGTCTCAGTAGGGCCACCCTTTCCTCGCGTCGGGGTGTGAGTGGTGGGATGTACCTCAGTCGAGTAGCGCCATGGCGCGGACAGGGAACGTGCCCATGCCCTTCACTTTCGGTGGGATGGCGGAGAACCGGAACGGCCGCCCGACCAAGGCATCGAGGCCGGTGAGGTGCTCGACGATCGGTATTCCCGCCTCCAGCAACGTCGTGTGGGCGGGTCGTGTGCCTCGGCGGGTGTCGTCGATGTTGACCGAATCGATTCCCACCAGGGCGGCTCCGCCGGTGGCGAGACGTTGCGCCGCTTCAGCGTTGACGAAGGGGTGATCGGGATCGCCGTATCGGTCGGTGCCCCAGTGGCGGTCCCAACCTGTGGAGAACAGTACGGCGCGACCCTCGATGTCGATCTCGTCGAGCAGGCGGGCCCCGAGCTCCATTCCGTCCGCCTGGAGGCACACACCGGGGAGGTTTGCGGTCTTCTCCAGGGGGAGACCGGCCAGATCGAACCCTTCGGCGAAGCGGTGGAAGGGTGTGTCGAGGTAGGTGCCGGTGTTGGCGACCATGTCGATTCGACCGATCTGGAATTCGGTCCCCTCCGCGTAGTGATCGCGCGAGTCTCGGCGGCTCAGGTGGTCGGTGATGACGGGGCCTGGCAAGCCGGGATAGGTGATGGTCCCTGGCTCGATCACATGCGACAGATCGATCAAATCGCTCATCGGGAAAGCCTAGGGGACCGGTGACACCCTTCTGTGGTCCGGAAATGGCGCTGAGAGCGCCATTTCCGGACCACAAAACGGGGTCGTCGGGTCTGGCATCGTTGCGATCCGGTAGTAGGTTCTAGGGACCCGGACAATCTCTCAGCCCTTCGTCCGGTCCGAGGACTCGACCATGTTCGACTCGAACACGCGTCGCCGTCGGCGTCGCATCATCTGGCCGCTGATCATCACCTTCGTGGTGGCTGTCGGCGTGCTCGTCGCCACCGCCGGGGGCGACGCCCGGTCCACCATCGCCCACCTCGAAGAGGTGCAGACCACGGCTCTCCAGATCTCGCGGGCGGGTTCGGCGTTGCGAGGCCTGGTCGGAGACTTGTCCCGAGTCGACCGGAGCGAGTTCGACTCCGTTCTCTCCGGCGTCACCCAGGCGCTCGACGGGGCGGAAGAGGTGGCCAATCGGGAACCGCCCGACCAGGAACTCCTCGGAGCGATGTCCTTGTACAGACTGGCGGTCGAGTCGTGGCGGACGGGGATCGATGGATTCAGGGAGGCGGCCTTGCGGGCGGCAGACGATCCCACCGACGAAAGCGTGGTCGACGATATCGCCTCGGCTGTGGTGTCGGTGCGGGCCGGTGACGCGCTCTATCAGGCCCTCTTGGTGGAGTTCGCTCGGGAAGACGTGCCGTCTCCGGTTGCGGAAATGCCCTCGGTGCAGCTGCTACCGGTCGATGCGCCCATCACAGTGTTGGCGCCGGCTTGGGTCTCGGCCATCCGATCGGAGACGAGTGGTCTGCCGATGCGTCCCTCGATCCGAATCGAACAGGTCAGCACCACCCCTGAGTGGGTACAGAGCAGTGGGGGCGGATTGGTGGTTCCTGCCGTGGCCGAGACCATCGACCTGATGGTGGTCATCGGGAACAGCGGCAACACCGTCACCGAGCCCGCCACCGTCACCCTGACGTTCCAGGGTCAGGGGCTCGAGCCGGTGACCCAGGAGCAGACGGTGGACGCCATCCAGGCGGGAGCCAACACCACCGTCGGCTTCCGGGACTTGGAAGTGGTGCCCGGCACCTTCTACGAGTTGATCGTCGAGCTACGGCCTGGGGGTGCGGATGCCTTCGCCGACGACAACCGCTACTCCACCGGATTCCTCGTCAACGAAGCCACTCCGTCCACCGACACCACTGCGGGCGGGTGACGGTCCCACCGTCGCGGTCGGTAGCATGAGGCGCCCGTGATCGATCCACGACTGCTGCGTGAAAATCCCGATCTGATCCGCCAGTCCTTGCTCCGCCGCGGATCGGACATAGACCTCGATGCTCTGCTGGAGCTGGAGGAACGGGCCCGATCGACCCAGGCCGATGCCGAGAAGGCGAGGGCCGCGCAGAAGGAAGCTGGCAGGCGGATCGCCACGTTGGATGGTCAGGAGAAAGAAGCCGCCATCGCCGAAGTCTCCTCTCTCGCCGAGGACGTCAAGCGCCTGTCGGCCGAAGCCGATCGATTGCGACAAGAGTTCGACCAGGCCTGGCTGGAGGTGCCGAACCTGGTCGATCCCACGGCGGCAGAGGGTTTCACCGAGGACGACGCCGAGGTGCTCCGCGAGGTCGGGGAGCGCCCTCAGTTCCCCTTCGATCCAAAGGACCACGCCACCTTGGGTGAAAACCTGGACCTGATCGACACCACCCGAGCCTCCAAGGTGTCGGGGAGTCGATTCGGGTATCTCAAAGGCCAGGCGGTACTGCTCGAGTTCGCTCTGGTGCGTTGGGCACTCGACAAGCTCGTGGCCCACGGGCACACCCCGATGGTGCCACCGGTCCTGGTCCGAGAGGAAGCGCTCGTCGGCACCGGCTTCTTCCCGGCCGACCGAGATCAGGTCTACGCCATCCCCGAGGACGACCTCTACCTGGTCGGTACCTCCGAAGTGCCGCTGGCGGCCTATCACATGGACGAGATCCTGGACCGAGACGTCTTGCCTGCCCGCTACGCGGGGTTCTCGACTTGCTTCCGTCGCGAGGCGGGGACCTATGGGAAGGACACGACCGGCATCTTTCGGGTCCACCAGTTCGACAAGGTCGAGATGTTCGTGTTCTGCGAACCGGACACGTCGGGGCAAGAGCACGAGCGCCTGCTCGGAATAGAAGAGGAGCTCGTGATGGAACTCGAGGTCCCCTACCGGGTGGTGAACATCGCCGCCGGGGATCTGGGCGCATCGGCCGCCAAGAAGTACGACATCGAGGCCTGGTTCCCGTCCCAGGGCCGCTACCGGGAGATCACATCGTGCTCCAACACGACCGACTATCAGGCTCGCCGCCTGCGGGTCCGCTACCGGGCGGAGACGGGGAACGAGGTGCTGCACACTCTGAACGGCACTGCCAGCGCCATCGGACGCACGATCCTCGCTCTCCTGGAGAATCACCAGCAGGGGGACGGTTCGGTGGTCATTCCCGAAGCTCTTCGGCCCTACACCGGTTTCGACGTGATTCCCGCTCCGTGAGCGGTTCCGGATGAGCAAGGCATCGGATCCGGTGTTCGCCCGGATCGCCCGCCGCTACGACCGGATCAACTCGGTCTTGTCGCTGGGTCGCGAGCAGGGCTGGCGAAAAGAGGGGATCCGCCACCTCCCTGAGGGGATCGTGCTCGACCTCGGGAGCGGAACCGGCGCCGCCCGAGAGGTCTTCGGTGGCCGACGTGTGATCGCGCTCGACCCGGTGGTGGAGATGCTCCAGCTCAACCCCATCGAATGTCGGGTAGCGGCGATCGGCGAGCAACTGCCATTTCCCGACGAGACGTTCGACGGCGTGTTCTCGGCCTACGTCTTCAGAAACCTCACCTCGATACCCGAGACGCTGAACGAGATCGAAAGGGTCCTCAAACCCGGAGGTCGGGCAGTCATCATCGACTTGAGCCGGCCTCGTTCGGTGCTCGCTCGACGGATCCACCGAATGGGGACGGCGATCGTGCTACCGCTGGTCGGTGCCCTGTTCGCCGGTGCGCCTGGGGAGTACCGCTACCTCCACCGTACCCTCGACTCCCTCCCGCCGCCGGAGAAGCTCTTCTCTCAGGGGCCGCTGGACGTGGAGCGGGTTTGGCGGATGGGGATGAACGGTTTCGTGTACGGAGCGGTGCTGGCGAAAGAATGATCGTGCACCCCGCCGTCGGAGGAAGCTCACATCGGTGGCGACGGCCGCCGGCTCCGGTCAGGCACCCCTACGGCACCCGGGACGCTCCGCTTAGGGCTGCTTCCTTCCGGACCTGACCCGGTTCACGGTGTCCCGCCGCGCAGGACCCAACCTTCAACACCACGTGTCCGCCGTCCTAGCCCGACGAAACCACTCCTCGGGCGGGGAGTTCAGCCCCGCATTCAGAGGATTTCGGGTACAGGGCACCCCTAGCGCCCCGCCTAGCACGATCGACCTTCAGGGTACTGGAGGGGCGTCCGGGGCGGTAATGGTGCGGCGGGCGGCAAAGAAGTCGGTGAGCAGACGCGCCGCCTCGTCTTCCAGCACGCCAGCCTCCAGTTCGACGGTGTGATTGAGACGTCGATCCTGGGGAATGTTGTAGAGACTCCAGCAGGCGCCAGCCTTGAGGTCGGCCGCCCCGTAGACGATCCGGCCGAGCCGGGCGTTGACGGCAGCGCCGGCGCACATCGCACACGGCTCGAGCGTGACGACGAGAACGTGGTCGTCGAGGCGCCAGGATCCGATTCGACGAGCCACTTCGGCCAGCACCAGCAATTCGGCGTGGGCCGTGGGGTCGGAATCGGCTTCCCGGCGATTGTGGGCCTGGGCCAACACCTCACCATCCGGTGAGGCCAATACCGCTCCCACGGGCACGTCGCCGTGCTCAGGCGCCAGCGCCGCCTCCTCCAGGGCGACGCGCATCAGATGGTCGATGTCCATTCGGTTCCAGGGTTCGTGGTCGGCTACCATTGTGGCCTCCCGGGCTGAGGTCCGGGACACCCCATGCGCAGGCTCGTCGAGCGCGGCCGTCGGCTGTGCCGCCGTTGAGTTACAAGCCGTTGGGTTTATAACTGGAGGGATCACATGGTCTCGCCGTAGGTGTGCGGCCATTGGGTTCTGCTGCCGTTGGGGGTTACAACTGAATACCCATGGAGGGATCGCATAGTCTGGCCTAGTGCGCGGCACTGGAAATGCCGTTGGGGGTTACCGCCCCCTCGAGGGTTCAAATCCCTCTCCCTCCGCTCCACATCTGAATAGAACACCCATGGAGGGGTCGCATAGTCTGGCCGTAGGTGTGCGGCCATTCGGCACAGTGCCGTCAGGGCGTGCGAGCCTCTCAGGTGTGTACAACTGAATAGAACACCCATGGAGGGGTCGCATAGTCTGGCCTAGTGCGCGGCACTCGAAATGCCGTAAGGGGTTACCGCCTCTTCGAGGGTTCGAATCCCTCCCCCTCCGCTCATGTCGTTTTGGCGCGTTTCGGGGACCGCATAGGGTCCTCTAAACGCGCTAAAAGGCAAGATCCACCATGAACATCGATACTCCTGCCCTGCGGCATCTCGAACGTCTCGGGGTCGACTTCGAAGTGACCCACCACGGCAGGGTGCGGTCGCTGGAGGAGGCGGCCGCGGCCCGGGGCATCGACCCCGACGATCTCATCAAGACGATGGTGGTGCGCCGCGGGCCCGACGACTACGTCCTGGTACTCGTGCCCGGTATGCGGGTGATCGCCTGGCCCCGGCTACGGGCGCTCCTGGGAGTCAACCGTCTCTCGATGCCCGACGCCGACGAAGCCCAAGAGGTGACCGGGTATGCCCGGGGAACGATCACCCCTTTCGGGACCAAGTCGCCTTTGCCGGTCATCGCCGACGCCCGGATCGCCGGACGCAAGGTCTCGATCGGAGGCGGCGACCACGGGGTCGGGGTCACCATCGATGGGGACGAGCTGATTCGGATCACGGAAGCGACGACGGCCGACGTCACCGACCCGGCATAGGCGTACCATGTGGCTCCCGGAGGGGTGGCCGAGCGGTCGAAGGCGACGGTCTTGAAAACCGTTAGGCCCCTTGCGGGGTCTCGCGGGTTCGAATCCCGCCCCCTCCGCTCATTCCGTCGTCGTCTCTCCGGTTTGGCGAACCGCCTCACCCAGGTCGACCGCGCCCCCGTCCAATTCGAGAATCCGCTGGGCGGCTGATAGCTGTTCCCGCTCGGCCCGGGCGATACGCTCCTGGGCCTCCAACTCCTCCATCCGCAGGTTGTGGCGGTGGGTCATCAAGGAGCGGAGGGCCAGCGTGATCCCGATCAAGGCCACCAGGCCCGCGATCACTGACGTGAGGATGACGTTTTCGCCGATGATCGCGAAGATCGGTATGGAGAGGGCGGCCAGTGGGATCAGGATCCATATGTTGTCGCCGAGACCGTCCTTTTCCTTCGCCATACGGCAATTCTACGCGGAAGCGCCCCCGAGTCGTCTCGGGGGCGCTTCGAATCGGACGGTCCTGGATCAGGTCTCAGGAACGGTGGTCGGTGGTGGGGTATCGGTGGCGGGCGCACAGATGGCGTGGGCCGTCACGTCGACATCCGCCCCGGTGGCATTGGTCACGGAGGCGGTCACCTCACCGTCGGAGATGGCGATCTCGAAAGTGAGGTTCGCCTGCACCGGCGTGATCGCACCGCTCAAGGCCGTGTCCCCTTCCTCACAGGCGGCGGTCACGTCCTCGGTGGCACCATCGGCGACCGTCACGGCTTCTCCGGAGGCGACGTAGATGCCGGTACCGGCTTCAGCGCCGTCGACGCAGTTCCAGGTCTCCCCGTCGAATTCGGCTGTCTGGCCTGCCTCACACTCCTCCGGCAGGAGGCGCTCCTCCAGTGAGTCACGCAGGAACCTGTCATACCGGTGGAAGAAGGCGGCCTCCTCACCGCGAGTCAGGCCTCTTTCGGGGCAGAACTCGTCGTTGGCAGGCGGGTTACAACCCCTCGTGACTCCGTTGTCTTGCATCCAGGCGATGTCGTCGTGGAACGTGTGATCGTCAGGGACGTCTACGAATCCCCCAGGATGCGATGCAAAGGCGAAGGCTGGTACCAGGGCGATCCCCAGTGCCAGGCCGACCACCCAGATCTTGTGCCGTGATCTGTCGCGGCGCATGACCGTTCTCCTTTCGTAGGGCTCTGTCAGCGCGGGGCGGACCATCCGCCCCACCGAGCGCCGCCACTACCCCCGAAACCGAGAAGTCAAACGTTCACGGAAGGAACTCGGTCGTGAAAGCCTCGGTGACGTCGATCGGCGATGTGAGGGCGTCGTATCGGATCAGGAAGTCCTGGAGAGCGGCCCACTGGTCTTCTGTCTGCCAGCCGATGCCGTGGGCATCCGTCGTCTCGCTCACCGCGTCGGCCGATTCGGTCTCGAGCATGTAGAGCTGGTGCTCGCGGTCCCCGTCGGGGCCAACGTGCTCCATGACGATGTCGATGGTTTCGGCCGGATTCTCCCGGCCGTACTCGATACCCCGGATGGCTGCTCGCATAAACGCTGCCAGGACTTCGGGTTTGTTGGCGACGCCGTCCTCGCTCGCCACGTAGGTCAGGCCGAGGGTAGGAGCTCCGTAATCGGCCGCTTCCCACATGTTCACCTCGAACCCCCACCCCGACAGCAGATTCGGCTCGTTGGATTTGAACACCGGGTACACGTCCACTTGCCCTTCGGTGAGGATCCGGGGATCGAAGCCGACGTTGATGAGCGTTACGTCGGATTCATCGAGGCCCGCAGCTTCGAGGAGGGCGAACACGTCCGGCGGAGGCGTCCCCTTGTAGCCGACGAGGCGGCCCTGCCAATCCTCCGGAGTCTCGATCCCGCTCTCTGCCAGGGCCACGAATGCCTGCTGGCCTCTCTGGCCGACCAACCCGATAGACACGAGTGGCAAGCCGGGATCGGAGCGCCGCTGCAAGAGGACGCCGGCGTCCATCGTGGTGACGTCGACTTCGCCGGAGGCGAGTAGCTGGAGGTTCTCTCCGCCGGGACCGGAGTGGCGGATCTCCACCTCCAGGCCTTCGTCGGCGAAATAGCCCAGGGTGTCGGCGACATAGACACCGACGAAGGGGAGGTTGGCCTGAGGTGTGAACCCTGCCATGAAGGTCAGGGAGGTGGGCTCGGTCTCCGCTCCCGACCCGCCACAGGCGACGACGGCGAGGAGGAGGGCAGCCAGGCTTCTACGCAAAGGGTGTTCCTTTCAGGTCCAGTGGATGGTGCGGCGTTCGGTGGTGACCACCAGGCGGTAGACGGCGGCACTCATGCCGGTCAGAACGACGACGGCGGCGAAGAGCGCCGGCATGTCCAGGTTGTTGTATGCCAGCCACATCTGCCGGCCGAGGCCGGATGAGGCACCGATCCACTCGGCCACCACGGCTCCGATGAGGGAGAGTGGTGCCGCCACCTTCAGCGCGGCGAACAGGAACGGCCGCGCCGACGGCCAGCGAACATGGCGGAAGTACTGGCCGTCGGGGGCGTCGATCGAGCGGAACCAGTCGGCCACCGCCGGATCCACCGATCGGAAGCCTTCCACGGCGTTGATCAAGACCGGAAAGAACGTGAGGAGCGCGGTTACCACGATCTTGGGGCCCGGACCGAAGCCCATCCAGATAGTCAGGATGGGTGCGACGGCGATGATGGGGGTCGACTTGATCAGCAGAGCGAGCGACATCACCCCCTGCTCGAGGTGAGCCCAGAAGGTGATGGCCGCGGCCATGAGCAGCCCCATGGCT
>DATGPZ010000233.1:0-24685 GCA_035304485.1 Acidimicrobiia bacterium
AGAACAGGGGCAGGCGGAGAATGCCCTCACCTCCGCCTTACGCCGCTTGTTCGCCCTGGCCGAGGCTTATCCGGAGCTGCGGGCAGCTCCCAACTTCGCCCAGCTGCAAACGGAGCTCTCGGACACCGAGAACAAGATCGCTGTCTCCCGTCAGATCTACAACGACTCGGTCCTGACCTACAACAACGCCGTCCAGAGCGTCCCCACCAATCTGGTGGCAGGTCTGACCGGGTTCAGGAGCAGGCCGTTCTTCGAGGCCGAGGTGGAGGCCGAGACACCACCGGTGGTGGACTTCTGAGGATGCTCGCTCGGTCGGGGACCGTCGTAGTCCTCTTCTTCGCACTGGCGGCGGCCTCCCTTCCGGCGTTGGCCAAGAGCTACACGCTTCCGGAGGCCACCGTCGACGTCCGGGTCGAGTCGGATGGGGCCGTCACCGTCACCGAACGCATCACATACGCGTTCGATGGCGACTTCTCGGGCGGATACCGGGAGATCCCGCTGCGATCGGGAGAGTGGTTGACCGACGTCTCCGTTTCCGAGCGCGGGACCGTCTACCAGGAGGGTGCGTGCACGGAGATCGGCTGTTCTGCGCCCGCCGGTACCTTCGGAGTCCGGGATCTGGGTGGGAGGACCCGGATCGTCTGGCACTACTCGGCCTCGGACGAACAAAGGACGTTCGAGATCCGATACACCCTCCGCGGGCTGTCCAAGATCTACGACGACTATGTCGACGTCTACCTCCAGGTGTGGGGGCCGGAGTGGACGGTGAGCCTCCAGAACCTCTCCGCCACCATGGCCATCCCGTCCGGTGCCGCCGAAGGCGAGGTCCTGATCTGGGGGCATGCGGATGGCATCGACGGGGAGGTGAGTCTCGGTGGCAGCGGTGTGGAGCCGTCACTCGTCGCCCGCAACATCCCGCCGGGCCGGTTCGTGGAGATGAGGGTGGCGTTCCCCCGCCGTCTCCTCCTGAGCGACGCCGGCGGAACGATCATGCAGGGCGAAGGTCTCCCCTTCATCCAGGAGCAGGAAGAGACGTTCCGTGCTGCCACCGAGGAGCGTCGCTCACGCACTCGTTTCGCTCTTCTCACCGGTGTGGCGATGGCCATCCTGCCCGGTCTGGCGGCAGGGCTGGCCGTCTACTTCCGCTACGGCAAGGAACCCAAGATCGACTACGACCGTGAGTACGAGCAGGAACCACCCGACGGTCTTCCCCCGGCCGAGGTGTCGGCCCTGCTGAGCCAGGGGCATGTCGACGAGCGGGCCTTCACCGCCACCCTGTTCGACTTCATCTCGCGGGGGATCGTGACGGCGCGCCCTACCCAGATCGAGCGCTCCACCTTCCTCGGCCTGCGGAAGGAACAGATCAACGACCTCGAGTTGGCGCTGACGGAAGAGCCGGAGGACCTCGAGGACTACGAGCGCCACGTGTACACCATCCTCCGTCGCATCCTCGACGAGGGCCCACAGCCCCTGAGCGAGTTCCGAAACCTGATCCGCGAGGACATTCGGGCCAATGCCGCCACCTACAAGGCATTCGCGGAGGCTGCACCCGCCGCGCTGGAGCGACGCAAGCTGTTGGATCGCACCGGCCGCCAGGTGATCCTCGGCATCGCCGCCAGCTTCATCGCCCTCGGCGGTCTCGGGCTCTTCCTGCTCTCGATTCTGGGCGACGAGATCTTTTCCACGGCTCCCATCCAGACGGCCGTATCCATCGGGCTCATCATCTCGGGGTTCGTGTTCCTGGCGATCGTGAGTCCTCGTCGTGTGACGGTGCGCCGGACCCGGGCCGGAGCCGAGGTCGCCGAGCGATGGAGGGCGTTCAAGCGCTACCTGCAGGATTTCTCCCGGCTGGAGGAAGCGCCGAGCATCTCCCTGGCCATGTGGGACCGGTACCTGGTCTATGGGGTGACGTTGGGAGTGGCAGCCGCGGTGCTGGAACACGCCCGGCTCCACGCCCCGGTCGAGCTGGCAGAACGGTCGACCGTCTACTGGTATGGCCATCACGGCTATTCGGGCGGATCGAGCGAGAACGCCTTCGCCGGCATCGAGTCGGCGTTGAGCGGCGCCTTTGCTCCACCGTCGAGTTCGGGTAGCGGAGGCGGCTTCTCTGGCGGCGGCGGTGGGGGAGGCGGCGGCGGAGGGGGCGGTGCCTGGTAATCCTCAAGCCGGGCCTATAAAGGGGCGATATCGGGGGGAATCGCCCACTGCAAGGATCGATATCGACATGAACAAGTCACTCAGAACCCTGGTCGTTGTCGCGCTCATGGCACTGCTGGCGGCATGTAGCAACGCAGCCGACGACACCACGACTACCGCCGCCGACACGGGCGGGGACACCACTACCGCCGACACCAGCGCCGACACGACCGCCACCTCGGCTCCGGCCTCCACTGTGGCCGATTCGACTGCGCCAGAGGAGACCACCACCACCAGCGGGAGAGAGGCGCCGAGCAGCGGCGACCTGGAGGTGCTCCGCCGTGCCATGGAGAACAGCGCCCAGAACCAGCCGTCGCGGATCGAAGGCGTCATGACCATTCAACTGCCCGAGGGCGCCGGCACGGCCGAGATGCCCATGTCCATGCTCTTGGACCCCGAGAGTGGCAACACCGCCATGACGATGGACATGGCGGCGATGGCTGCCGCGGGCGGCGAGGAAGTGCCGCCTGAGCTGGCGGCGATGATGGGTGAGATGGAGGTCCGTCAGATCGGCGACACGGTGTACATGCGTTTCCCCTTCTTCACCGCCTTTCTCGGTGCCGGAACCGAATGGGTTTCGATGCCGGCCGAAGAGGGCGAAGACGTCGCCGGCGACTTGGCCTCCGGTGCGGGACCGTCGGACCCCACCAGCTTCCTCGAGAACCTGTCCGACGTAGAAGGCAACGTCGAGGTGCTGGGCACCGAGGACGTTCGCGGCATCTCCACGACCCATTACCGCCTCATCGTCGACGAGAGCTGGCAGGACCAGCTCTCGGACGAGGAGCTGGAGGAACTGGAGGAGCAGGGGCCATTGCCCGACGACTCGTTCCCGATGGAGTTGTGGATCTCAGACGACGGTCTGGTCCACAAGATGATGATCACGATCGAGAACATCGAAGGCGAAGAGGACTTCGACGGTATGTCCATGACCTTCGACTTCTTCGACTTCGGTCAGCCGCAGACGATCGAGCCGCCCCCGGCCGACCAGGTCACGGACATGTCGGAGCTCGAGGCCCCTCTCGGGACCGTCGAGCCCTGAACCATCGGACGGTCCCCCGGTGCGTGTGTGCCGGGGGACCGTCAGGGTGCTGGTAGACTGGGGATCTCGACGATCCCCGCGTGAGTACGGAGTGCGGCTGGGTCGACACCACCCCGTACCACGATCGCCCCGCGTACTTCCAGGGGCCAGGAGCCAACCATGTCTACCTTTGCCGACCTCGGCGTGCCTGCGAAACTCGTCGCGCGCCTCCAGACCCAGGGGATCGAGTCTCCTTTCCCGATCCAAGCGGCGGCGATCCCCGACGCCCTCGCCGGCCGAGACATCCTCGGCCGCGCGCCCACGGGCTCGGGCAAGACCCTCGCCTACGGCCTGCCCGTCCTCGCACGGGTCTCGAAGGCGGAGCCGCGCCGTCCTCGAGCCTTGATCCTCGCTCCCACGCGTGAGCTCGCCGAGCAGATCTCGCGCGAGCTGATACCCATGGCGAAGACCGTGGGCCGATGGGTCTTCGCGACCTACGGCGGAGTCGGATACGACCTGCAACGACGGCAACTCCGACGGGGAGTCGACGTCCTCGTGTCGACTCCCGGCCGGCTGGCTGACCTGATCGAAGAGAAGAGTGTCTCGATGGACCGGGTCGAGATCGTCGTGATCGACGAGGCCGACCGGATGGCCGACATGGGGTTCATGCCCCAGGTGCGTCGGCTGGTGGACCGAGTGCCCTCCGATCGCCAGACCCTCCTCTTCTCCGCGACTCTCGACGGTGAGGTGGCTGAACTCACCCGGCGCTACCAGCGAGATCCGGTTCGCCACGAAGTCGAAGGGGCTGACGATCACGGTGATGCCGCCCACTACTTCTGGGAGGTGGCCCGGGAGGATCGCCTCCGGTTGGCGGCGGAGATCGTCACCACGACCACGCCGACGATCGTCTTCACCCGCACGCGGCATGGCGCCGATCGAGTCGCCCGCCAGCTCTCCCGGTCCGGCGTGGCGGCTGAGGCCATCCATGGCGGTCGCAACCAGAATCAGCGCACCCGGGCACTCTCGGCATTCGCGGCGGGAAAGGTGGCCGCACTGGTCGCCACCGACGTGGCGGCCCGAGGGATCCATGTGACCGGTGTCGGCGGCGTGATCCACTTCGATCTCCCCGACGATCACAAGGACTACCTGCATCGTTCCGGTCGAACTGCCCGCGCCGGCTCGGAAGGCGTCGTCGTTTCCTTGATCACCCCCGACCAGCGGCACGCAGCGGCCTCGCTCCAGAGGTCGGTCGGCTTGGCTCCGGGAACCCACGATCCAGACGCTGACTGGCTGACGGGTGTGTCGGGTGGTCGACTGGGCGAAGTGAAGTCCGCTCGGGCGAGGAAGAATCGGAGGCGCAGGCTACGGTGAAGTGATGGACTGGCCGGTGACCTATGAGCGGAAGATCCGCTACTCCGACACCGATATCCAGGGCATCGTCTTCAACGGCAACTACGCCACCTACTACGACGACACCGTGACCGACCTGTTCGACCGGATCGGATTCGAATGGGGCGAGGTGGAGGTGGTTCTGGCCCGCATGGAGATCGACTTCAAGAGCCCCGGAAGGCTGGGCGAGACCCTGGTGACCGGTGCCCGGGTGGGAAGGATCGGGAATACTTCTTTCACGGTGGAGCTTTCCACTTGGGAGAAGGCGACCGACCGGCCGGTCACCGAAGGCAAACAGATCCAAGTGGTGGTGTCGGGCGACGACTTCCGACCCGTGCCCATTCCTCCGGATCTGGTTGCTGCGATCGAAGCGGTCCAAGGCGAGGTGGCGAGGTGATGCGACGATGGACAAACTGACCGAGATTCTGTCGAGGCCGGATGCGGTCATCGCTGTGGTCGGCGCCACCGACAACGAGGCCAAGTACGGCTCGGTGATATACCGGGACCTCAAGCGCAAGGGCTACCGGGTGTATCCGGTCAACCCCAATCGGGACACCGTCGACGGTGATCCGGTGTACGCCACGGTGGCAGAGCTTCCCGTGGCCCCCGACATCATCGATCTGGTGGTCCCGCCCGAGGTGGGAGTGAAAGTCGTCCAGCAGGCGCTGGACGTCGGCTACGACCGGATCTGGGTGCAGCCCGGAGCAGAGAGCCCGGAGTTGCTGACCTTGCTCCAGGAATCCGACGCCGACTACATAGCCGACGCCTGCATCATGGTCCGTTCCCGGATCGCCCGGGCAGGCTGAGCCTCACAGCGCCACTCGCCCTCGTCGCAGCTCTCGGGCGATGATCTCGCGTTGTATCTCGGAGGTCCCTTCGTAGATTCGGGGCGCCCGGACGTCCCGGTACAGGTGGGCCAGCGGATGGGTGGACTCCAGGCCGCGCGCCCCCAGGATCTGGACCGCGGCGTCGACCACCTCCTGAGCCGTCTCGGTCGCCGTGAGCTTGGCCATCGCGGCCAGGCCCGTGACCGCATCGGCATCTCCGCGGTCGTAGGCGGAGGCTGCTTCGTAGACGAGGAGCCGGGAGGCGGTGACGCGGGTCGCCATGTCGGCCAGCGAATGCGAGATCGCCTGGAAATCCGCGATCGCCCGCCCGAAGGCCTCCCGGGATCGAGCGTGGTCGGAGGCGAGCCTCAGGGCCGCCTCGGCCATTCCCACCGCGAAGGCGCCGACGGAGGGGCGGAACAGGTCGAGGGTCGCCATCGCCACGCGGAACCCGGCATCCACCTCCCCCAGCAAGTGCTCCGGCGGGACTGGGACACCGTCGAACGTGAGATGCCCCAGGGGATGGGGGGACAGCATCTCCACCGCTGCTCCGCTGAGCCCGGGGGAGTCGCCCGGGACCAGGAAGGCGCTGACCCCTCGGGAACCGGCCTCGGGAGTGGTGCGGGCGAACACCACGTAGACATCGGCGTCGGGAGCGTTGGAGATCCAGGCTTTCTCCCCCACCAGACGCCAGCCGTCACCGTCGGGCTCGGCCGCCAGAGCCAACGCAGCCGCGTCCGAACCGGCGCCCGGCTCGGTGAGAGCGAAGGCCGGCACGACGTCGCCCGCGACTACGGCCGGGATCCAGCGATCCCGTACCTCGGGTCGGGCCGATTGGTGGATCGGATACGACCCCAATCCCTGCATGGCGAAGGCGGTCTCGGCTTCCGTGTCCACTCGGGCCAGGCCCTGGCGGATCAGGCACAGGTCCATGGCCGAGAGTCCTGAGTTCGGGTAGAGGCGTCCCAACAGACCGACTTCCGCCAAGCTCTTGACGAGTCGGCGGTTGACCCGACCGACGGGGTGGCGGTCCACGGATGCGAGCTGGCTTCCGGCCGCCTCTGCCTCTTCGAGCAGGCGCTGCTGGTCGGAGCTCAGAGTCATGAGCGGAACGTAGCAGTTGTCCCGGTCCCGGAGTGACTAGGTTCACAGTTCCATGAGCCAGTTGTGCGTCGTCACCGGAGGCAGTCGCGGGATCGGTCGGGCCGTCGCTCATCGCATGGCGGCCGACGGGTTTCGCGTCGTGGCCACCGGACGTGATCGAGCGGCTCTCGACGAGACGGCCGCCACATCACGCGAACCGCTCGAGACCGCGGTGCTCGACGTGTCCGACCCCGACGCCGTGGAGGCCTTCTTCTCGGATCTCGAAGTGGATGTCCTGGTCAACAACGCCGGTGTCGCCCCTTCCGCCCCGGTCCACCGCACGACGCTGGAGGACTGGGAACGGACGATGCGGATCAACGCTACCGGACCCTTCCTGTGCACGCGGGCTGTGCTGTCGGGCATGCGAGAGCGCGATCGGGGCCGGATCATCACGGTGGCGTCGATGGCGTCCCATGTCGGCACTCGCTACACCGCTGCCTACACCGCTTCCAAGCACGCCGCCCTCGGGTTCATCCGGGTGGTGGCGGCCGAAGTAGCGGGAACGGGGATCACCGCCAACGCCGTTTGCCCCGCCTACGTCGACACTCCCATGACCGACGCCTCCGTGGCCCGGATGGAGGAGAAGACCGGGATGCCCGAAGAGGAGGCGAGAGGGTTTCTCGCCACCATGGTGCCGCTCGGGCGCCTCCTCGCCCCCGAGGAAGTCGCCCATGCGGTGGCGTTCCTGGCCTCCCCCGACTCCGGAGCGATCAACGGTCAGAGCATCGTGTTGGACGGGGGAGGGCTCCAGAAGTGAGCCCGTTTCGCGCTTCGGCCGGCTTCACCGAGGAATGGAGCCACTTCGATCTGTCGGTCGACGACGGGGTTGCCACCTTGACCTTCACGAGGCCCGACCGTCTCAACGCCCTGACCTTCGACGTGTACGCGGACCTCCGCGACTTCTTCGGCGAGGTACCGCATCGCGACGACATCGGAGCGATCGTCATCACCGGCACCGGTCGCGGTTTCTGCTCGGGCGGAGACGTCGACGAGATCATCGGTCGCCTCCTCGATATGGATGCCCGGTCGTTGCTCGATTTCACCCGCATGACGGGCGCAGTCGTCGAGGCGATCCGTCAGGTCCCTGTTCCCGTGGTGGCGGCGGTCAACGGAGTGGCCGCAGGAGCCGGGGCGGTGATCGCCCTGGCCTCCGACTTCCGGATCCTGGCGCGCTCGGCTCGCTTCCACTTCCTGTTCACCAAGGTGGGCCTCGCCGGTGCCGACATGGGCTCTGCCTACCTCCTTCCCCGTGTGATCGGGCTGGGCCGGGCGACCGAGCTGCTGATGCTGGGTGAGGCCGTCGACGCCGACCAGGCGGTCGAGATCGGCCTCGCCTGGAAAGTCGTCGACGACGGGGAACTGGCCGACGAGGCGGCCGAGCTGGGGACGCGGCTGGCCACCGGACCGACGTTCGCCTATGCGGCCACGAAGAAACTCCTCACTGCCGAACAAGACATGAGTCTCGGCTCTGCCATCGAGCTGGAGGCGATGACCCAGGCGCTCCTGATGACGACCGAGGACCATGCCGAGTTCCATCGTGCTTTCCGGGAAGGGCGCGAACCGCGCTGGAGGGGGCGATGACGGCCCGGGTGACGGTCCTGGTGGAGGGATATGCCACGGCGGAAGGCGTGGCATCCACGATCGGATTGATAGAGGACGGCGACCGGGTGATCGTGGTGGACCCGGGAATGGTGCCGAGGCGCGACCTCATCCGTGAGCGTCTGTGGGAGGCTGGTTCGGCGCCCGAACTCGTGACCGACATCGTGATCTCGCATCACCATCCCGACCACACGATCAACATCGCGGTGTTCCCGGAGGTTCCGGTCCACGATCACTGGGCGATATACCAGGGTGACCGGTGGACCGATCGCCCAGCGGAAGGGGCGCAGCTGTCGTCGCACGTCCGTCTCACCGAGACCCCCGGTCATTCACCTCAAGACATCACCACGCTCGTCGACACTCCGGACGGGGTCGTGGCCTTCACGCATCTGTGGTGGTTCGAAGGGATCGAGGGGGACCGGAGGGCAACCGACCTGGAGTCGCTCTTTGCTCATCGGGAACGCATCATCGGAATCGCAGACCTGATCGTGCCCGGGCACGGACCGGCCTTCGAGGTGAGGCGGTGAATCGGATCATCGAACCGGAGGGTCTGCCCGCCGCGGTCGGCTTCAGCCACGCCATCGAATCGGGTGGAGAGCGGATCCTCCACATCGCCGGCCAGATCGGGCAGCGACCCGACGGCACCATTCCCGAGGACCTGGTCGACCAGTTCCGCCAGGCCCTGGCGAATGTGGTCGTATGCATGGAGGAGGCCGGGTTTCCGCCCGAGTCGCTCACCCGCATGACCATCTTCACCACCGAGATCGGGGTCTACCGGGAGAGCCTGAAGCCCCTCGGCCGCGTCTACCGGGAGGTGTTCGGACACCACTACCCGGCGATCGCTCTGCTGGGGGTCCAGGAACTCTTCGAACCGGAGGCCAAGGTCGAGGTGGTGTGCACGGCCGTGGTCTGATTCGAAACCATCCCAGGGTGGTCCCTGCGATCACCGGGGTCGGCTCGCCGGTGGTACCTTCCTGGCCAAGCTACCAAGGAGGCCTCGATGGCGGACGTGACCAAGGTGACCCTCGATGAGTCTGAGATCCCCCAGGCCTGGTACAACCTGGTCCCCGACCTCCCCGAGCCGCCTCCTCCGCCTCTCCACCCGGGTACCAAGGAGCCGATCGGCCCCGACGATCTCGCCCCCCTCTTCCCGATGGATCTCATCGTTCAGGAGGTGACCCAGGAGCGGTATGTCGACATTCCGGGCGAGGTCCTCGACGTCTACAAGCTGTGGCGGCCGACTCCTCTCTATCGTGCTCGCCGTCTGGAGAAGATGCTCGACACCCCAGCCCGCATCTACTTCAAGTACGAGGGCACCAGCCCGGCCGGGTCACACAAGCCGAACACGGCCGTCCCGCAGGCCTACTACAACGCCAAGGCCGGGATCCGAAAGCTGACCACCGAGACCGGTGCCGGCCAGTGGGGGTCGGCTCTCGCCTTGGCCACCTCCATGTTCGGTCTCGAGTGTGAGGTGTGGCAGGTCCGGATCAGCTACGACCAGAAGCCCTACCGGCGCCTGATGATGGAGACGTGGGGCGCCACGGTCCATCCTTCACCTTCCAACCTCACCGAGGCCGGCCGGGCGATCCTGGCGACGGACCCCGACAGCTCCGGCAGCCTCGGGATCGCCATCTCGGAGGCAGTCGAGGTCGCCGCCCAGAATCCCGACACCAACTACTCGCTCGGCTCGGTCCTCAACCACGTGCTGATGCATCAGACCGTCATCGGCGAGGAGGCGCTGATCCAGCTGGGCAAGATCGGTGAGCAGCCGGATGTTCTGGTGGGTTGCACCGGTGGCGGCTCGAACTTCGGTGGTCTCGCCTTCCCGTTCCTGCGCGAGAAGCTGGCCGGGAAGATGGATCCGGTGATCCGATGCGTGGAGCCAACGGCCTCGCCTTCGCTCACCAAGGGTGTCTACGCCTACGACTTCGGCGACACCGCCGGCATGACACCGTTGGTCAAGATGCACACGCTGGGTCACGACTTCGTCCCCGACCCGATCCATGCCGGCGGCCTCCGCTACCACGGCATGGCTCCGCTCATCTCTCACGTGTACGAGTTGGGCTTGGTGGAGGCCGAGGCGATCGGTCAGGTCGAGTGCTTCGACCGGGCGGTGGAGTTCGCACGCGCCGAGGGGATCATCCCCGCGCCCGAGCCCACCCATGCCATCGCCTCCGCGGTGCGCGAGGCGGTGGCGGCTCGTGAGTCGGGCGAGGAGAAGGTGATCCTCACCGCGCTGTGCGGTCACGGCCACTTCGACATGGCGGCGTACGACGCCTACCTCCAGGGCCAGCTGGTGGACTACGACTATCCCGAGGAGAAGGTGGCCGCGGCCATGGAGCGGATCCCGGTCGTCAGCGGCTGATTCAGAGCCGGGTCTCCGCCGAGGTCACGCTCTCGAGAGCCCGGAGGGAGTTGACGACCCAATCGGCGTCGACTCGGTCCACCGAGAAAGAAAGCCGGACGCGATCCTCTCCCTCGGATTTCACGTCCAGCAAGTCGACTTCGGGGTCGAGCTCCAGCAGTCGCTTGCGGACCTCCCACATGGCGGTGGAGGGGGTGACCACCACCTCCACCGTCACTGCCCTCCGCAAGGCGGTCAGGATCGGCTCCAGGAACCGCAGGCCCACCAGGATCAGGATGGCCAGCAATGTGGCCAGGACCGCCCAGAGGAGATGTCCGGTCCCGGCCGCCATGCCGACCGCAGCCGACGCCCACAAGCCAGCAGCCGTCGTGAGCCCCTTGACCAGGGGGCCCGAGCGGAAGATGGCACCGGCTCCCAAGAATCCGATTCCGCTGACGATCTGGGCCGCCACCCGCGAGGTGTCCGCCTCGTCGAACGCCTCCATCGAGACCACGGTGAAAACGGCCGCCCCCAGGCCGACCATGGCGTAGGTGCGGAGTCCGGCCGCCTTGCCGGACGCCTCCCGTTCGAGGCCGATCAAGGCAGCCAAGCCCATCCCGACCGCCACCCGGACCAGGAAGTCGACCAGCTCCATCTGTTCTCCCTTTCGTCAGACGATCTCGCCGATCGCGGCGGCGAGACGGTCGATGTCTCCTTCGTCGTGATAGATACCCAGACCGACTCGCCAGCGGTCACCGCGATGGTCGGTGATCACTTTGTTTCGGTGGAGTCGGTGGTAGAGGTCGGCGGCGTCCTTGGTCTCGAACGTCAGAAAGTGACCCCGTTCCCCTCCCACCTCCAGCAGTCGGGACCGAAGAGAGGCGGGCAAGGAGGCGACCAGCTTCGCCTGCAGCGTCTCCACGTGCCGGTGGATCTCCCCAGGCCCGATCCCGGCTTCCTCCAGCCAGGTCAGCACCGCCTCTAGCCGATATACACCGGAATGGTCGGCAGTGGCACCGGCGAACCGCTGTCCTCCCGGTCCATAGGGAACCGATTCGGTCCGCTCGGTGAGGGCCCCGAAGCCCGCGAACCAGCCGGTGTCGACGGGACGGGCCGGAGCCGACGGCGGGACATGCATGAAACACGCCCCTTCGCCCGCCATCGCGTACTTGTATCCCCCTGCCAGGTAGAAGGCGCGGTGGGCGAAGGGCGACAGGTCGGTGGGAAGTGCCATGAAGCCGTGGTAGCCGTCGATCACCACCGTCGCCGGTTCGGGAAACGCCTCGACCACATGATGGAGGTCGGGTGTCACATAACCGGAGTCGAAGTGGACATGGCTGAAGAAGACGAGGTCGTGACCGTCGAAGGCATCTACCAGGCGATCGGGAAAGGTGTCGAACGGTTGGGCCGGCACCCGGGCGGCTCGGGCTATGCCCTCCTCCTCCCAGCGTCTGAGCTGGCGAGCGAAGGAGTGGAATTCGGCGTCGGTGGTCAGGACACGGAAGGGGCGGTCCAGGTTCGAGGCGATCCGCACCACCAGCTCGTGAGTGTTGGGGGCAAAGACGATCGAACCGGGATCGGCGAGCCCCAGCACCCTCGCCACCCGTGACGCCGTCGACGGCAGTAGTTCGCCGAAGATCCGGTCCCATTTGTCGTCGGCTAGCCGCGCCGCGTCCTCCCAAGCCCGCATGTGGGCGTCGTAGGTGACATCGGGCCACGGATGGTGGGAATGGGCAGCGGCGTGGAGCCGCTCCGGATCGGCATGGAAGAATCGGCTGAAGGCCGGTTTCAAGGCTGGTACCTGAACCGCATCTTCTCGACGATCTCCGCTGGCAGGTCGGGCCGGGCGGAGCGGGGAACCAGGAAGGTCGGTAGGACCAGGAGGTCGGGGAATGCCCGGTTCCGTTCGGCGAGCTTCAGCAGGTACTTCGCCCCCGCCGAGCCGCCGGTTCCGATCTTGGCGCCGATCATCCGCTGCACCATCAGGGCGTGTCGGTAGCGCCAAGTCGTGAAACCTTCGTCGACATCGACCAACGACTCCAGCAGGCGGTAGGGCTCTTGGAGGGCGGGCTCGTCTCGGTAGAGGGAGATGAAGAGCGCGCCCTGGAATGCGCGATGGGAGAGGCGTCTCTGGCCGGACTCCACCAGCTGATCGTGTCGTTCGGCGTCGAAGGCTGCCTCGAATTGATCCATGGTCTTGTCGAAGGACCGGAGCTGGTCCTCCCGCTCCGGCTCGGTCAGGTTGGGGTTGGAGGCGATGACGTCGCGGTCGGCCAGCAACATGGTCCTCACCGCGGCGGCGTATTCCTCCCAGAACGAGTACTCCTCCAGAAACGGGGTGCGGGCCAGCCATGCTTCCACCGCGTCGTGGAGGCTGGGGCCTCGCTCGGCTGCTTCCACCTGTTGTCGGTGGGCGGGCGAGAGTCGATGGGTGTAGGGAGCGCCCTCGAACAGGAGCCGGTCCTGGGGGCGAACGCCGAGGCGATTCTCGATCAGCCGGAACTGCACCGACTGGAAACCGGAAGCGGGGACCAGGTGGTTGCGGAAGTCCAGGAAGTCCATCGGCGTCATCGTCTCGAGGACATCGATCTGCTCCAGCAGCAGGCGCTGGATGGCGCTGATACGCCGCAGGCGAGAAACCACCCGCCCGGTGTGCCGTTCGTCGAGGATCTCGCCGGAGAAGGCCTCCATGATGTCGTCGAGCTCCCAGAGGATCTGCTTGAACCACAGCTCGTAGGCCTGGTGGACGATCACGAACAGCATCTCGTCGTGGACCGGTTTTCCGGTACGGGCGCTCTCGAGCTCCTGGGCTGAGAGGAGCTGATCCAACCGCAGGTAGTCGTGGTAGTAGAGACCCATGACCCAAGCCTAGAGACGATCGGCGATCAGGCGCCGGTGTCGGTCCACGTGGGCGAGACGTCGCAGCGACAGGATCACCGGTTCGAACAGCACGGTGCCGAGGACGGCATAGGTGAGTGCGTCGTTGGCGGATTCGGACGGGTTCCAATCCTCAGGGATCTCGAACGACGCCAGCCGTTCTGCGATTCGGCCGTAAGTCATCAGCTGGTCGAGTGTGAGCGGGCTCGGCCAGTGCTCTTCCAATGCCGTGAGCGCCGCCGCCAGACTCTGATAGCCGGCGCAGTCCTCGTCGACCTCCCAGCCCAGACGGTCGACCAGGTTCGCCACCGAGTCCAGGGAACGCTCCGAGATCGGCCCCGGCTCGGGGCTGAGACTCCGGAGGGCGGTGGCGACGTGATCGGCCCGTGCCCGGGCCTCCGGGTGATCGAGGGCGGCCACGACTTGGGTGAGGGTGGCCACCGACAGATCCGCCACTTCCCGCAGCACCCGGATCAGACGGAGTCGTTGCACGTGCGACTCGTCGTAGTCGGCCTGATTGGTGGCGGTGGGCGTCCCACGGGCGAGGAGGCCCTCGCGGATGTAGTACTTGATGGTCGGGATGGGTGTCCCGGTGGTGCGGCTCAGTTCGGAGATCTTCATGTATGGAACCCTTGACGCGGGCAAGTGGATAGTAATAGTATCCGTAGTGGATAGTTTTGCTATCCATACTCAACCAGTCCCGATCTGAAACGAGGAGTACCGAGCATGTCCCGTGCATCCCGCCGTTTGGCGGCCTTCCTCATGGTCGTGTTCCCGACCGTCGTCTTCGGGGGTGTCAGCCTGCTGCGCCTCCTCATCACCGATCCTGCCTATCAGGACAACCCGCTGCGACAGGACTTGTGGCGAGCGGGCCATGCCCATGCGGGCGTGCTGTTGATCCTGTCGCTGGTTCTCCTGCGTTACGTCGACGAGGCGAGGCTGGGAGACACGGCCCGCAGCTTCGCCCGGGTGGCGGTGCCGGCGGCGGCGATCCTGATCCCGGCCGCCTTCTTCCTCTCGGTGCTCTCACCGACCGCCACCGAGCCCAACGCCCTCATCTGGCTGGCGCCGGTCGGTGCGGTCCTGGTGGTCGCCGGGTTGCTGACCTTGGGTATCGGCCTGTTTCGCGCCCGCTGACAACTAGCTTGGTGGGCGATGAGTGCCGTCGACCTGCCGCTTCGGCTCAATATCGACCACTGGTTCCTCGGTGCTCGCATCGAGGAAGGCGCGGCCGACCGTGAGGCTCTGCGTCTCGACCAGGGATCACTCACCTATGGCGATGTCGACGACCTCGCCCGCCGCTACGGCAACGCCCTCCGCCGGTTGGGCGTAGACCCCGAGCAGCGAGTGCTGCTGGCTCTTCCGGACGGCGCCGACTACGTGGGTGCCCTCTTCGGGATTCTGCGGATCGGAGCCGTGGCGGTGATGGTCAATCCTGACCTGACCGAGGAGGCGCTGGGATCGATGGTCTCGCGGTCGCGAGCTGCGGCGGCGGTGGTCCATACCGGCCGGGTCGACCCGATGAGCCGAGCCGTCGCTGCCGCCGGCTTCCCGACCCGACTGCTCGTGGTGGGAGGCGATGCTGTAGGACACGCCTCGCTCGAGGACCTAGACACGTCGGGGCCGTGTGACCGCTTCGACACCCACCGCGACGACCCGGCCATATGGCTCTTCTCGGGCGGCACCACGGGCCTCCCGAAGGCCGTCCCCCAGACTCATCGCTCGTACGCCAACACCACTGCCCTGTACACGGCGGCGGTGGGATATCGGTCCGACGACGTCACGATGTCGGTTCCGAAGCTGTATTTCGGCTATGCCACCGGCGCCAATCTCTTCTTCCCCTTCTCAGTCGGAGCGACGTCGATCCTGTTTCCCGAGCCCCCCACGCCGGAGGTGCTGTTCGATCGGATCGAGCGCCAGCGTCCGACGATCCTCGTGCACGTGCCCTCTGCCATCAACCAGATGGTCACTCACGACCGGGCCGCCTCTGCCGATCTGTCGTCGCTTCGGTTCGTGACCTCGGCCGGTGAGGCACTCCCCGAGTCCCTCTATTGGGCCTGGAAGGACCGTTTCGGGGTGGAGATCCTGGACGGCCTGGGTACCGCAGAGATGTGGCACATATTCGTGAGCAACACTCCGGGAGCCGTGAGGCCGGGAACCCTGGGCCGAGCGATACCTGGGTTCGACGTCCGAGTCCGGGACGAGGATGGCAACGATCTGCCCGATGGAGAGGTGGGCCGGCTCTGGGTGCGGGGAGATTCCCGCGGTCTCGGCTACTGGCAGGACTCCGACGCCACCGCCGAGGCGTTCCGGGGCGACTGGGTGGTGACGGGCGACCTCGCCTCGCGGGACTCGGACGGCTACTTCACCCATCGAGGGCGGGCCGACGACGCCGTCAAGGTGAAGGGCAAGTGGTTCCGTCCCCAGGAGCTCGAGAGTTGTCTCCTGGAGCATCCCGCGGTGAAGGAAGCCGCGGCAGTCCCGATAGAAGACGAGGCGGGCCTCTTGCGGCCGGTGGCATTCGTCGTATCCGCCGACGGTGTGACCGAGGATGAACTGAAGGCGTGGGCGCTGGAGCGTCTGGAGGCGTACAAGCATCCTCGGCAGATCGTGTTCATGGAGGCGCTGCCCCAGACCCATCTGGGCAAGGTCGACCGCGGGGCTCTGCGACGATCCGTCACGGCGTCGTGAGAGTCGACTGACGGATGGCGCGCCCCCGCCGACCCGACGCCCGCGGCGTTCCGACACCATCCGGACCGGTCGAACTGCACATCCACGGGGTCGGCGGCGCGCCCCCCGAGGACATCCTCGAAGTGTCAGCCACCTGTCTGGTGGCGGGTGACGAGAGCGCCGGCTTCTTCCGCCCGCGGCACCTCGATGAGACGCCCGGCGCCAGGCGAGAAGCGTATTCCTGGGGTGGCCTCACGTCCGCATCCCGTCTCCGAGCGTTGTGGGTACTGCTGGCACCCTTTGCGATAGCCAACCTCGCCGGGTGGATGCTCCGACACGGCGGTGAACCGACCGACACCGACCCTCGCAGACGCCTACCGACCGAGGAGATCGGCGTGGCCGCCATCCGCATCTTCGGTCTGATCCTCTCCGTTTCGCTCGCCTCGTATGTGGCGCTGGCCACGAGCGACGTGATCGGCTTCCAGTGTGGAGGGGATCCTTCCTGCGCCGACCGATGGTGGCTGCTGCCCTGGGCGGCGCTGGGTGGTGATGCCAATCGGTCGGTGGCACTGGGGCTCGTGGTCGCCGTCGGAGTGGTGCTCCTCGTCGCCTGGATGGCTCGGCGAAGCCAGATCGCTCTCCACAGCGAGCTTCCGGTCGACTTCGCTGCCGCCGACGACCCGGCCTTGCGCGTCAACTTGACCCAGGCGGCTCTCTGGCAGTCACCCCAAGTGGCCCATCGCCTGGGTCTGGCCCACACCGCAGGTGCCCTGACCGCCATCGCCCTGACTGCGGCCGTGCCCGGGTCCCAGGTGGGGGACCTCGGAGAATGGGCCCCGGTGCCGGGGTGGATCATCCTCGCCGTCACGGCGCTGGTCCTGGTACGCCTCGAAGGCGTCACGTCCTGGGTCCACATCGGGCTCGTGGCTCTGTCGGCCGGCTATCTGCTCCTGGTGACGGCGGCGCTCTGGAACGGCGACGGGTTGGCCGGAGTCGACGGTCGGTTGCCGGGTGCCGATTCCCTCACCGTGGTCTCGTTCCCGGTCTGGGCCCTCGCCACCTTCGTGGTCGTGGTGGTGGTCGCGATCCTGTGGCGGTCGAATCCCCACGGGAGCCTGCGCTCCGCCATGGTCGCTCCTGGTCTCCTGGCGGGTGCAGCCGGTATGGTCGCTGCCTTCGGCTCGGGGTTCCTGATCCGCCTGGCCGACCTGTTGGGTTGGGCGACTCCGGTGTCGGATCGCGAACCGGCCCCGGTACGGCGAGAAATCGTCTTCGCCGATTGGGTGGGGGACATCGCCGTGGTCACGGTCTTCGCGCTCGTGGTGCTGTTGGTGTCGATCGGGGTCGTCTGGTTCCGGGTGACGCCGGCCCGGGACTGTTCCGAACTGGCGATCCGGTACGCGGAGCGGGGTGGTCTCGATTGCGACGACGAGGGAGACCGGGAGTGGGCCAACCAGGTCGGCCGGGCCGAAGCGGTGGCCAGGGTCACCGATCGGGCGGCGGCGGTGGTCGGGATGGCGGTGGTGGTCGTCCTGGTGGCGTTGGCGCTGGCTGTCGCCCTCAGCGATGATCCTTCTGGAATGGGCCTGGGATCGTGGGTGGAACCGTTGATCGGGCCGGCATCGCTGGTGCTGGGAATTCTGCCGGTGGTCGCGGTGGTGATGATCGCTCGTCTCTATCGCAGCCGGGCGATCCGAAGAGTGGTCGGCATCCTGTGGGATGTGGCTACCTTCTGGCCTCGCTTCTTCCATCCGTGGTCGCCACCCTCATACGGCGAGAAGGCGGTCCCCCAACTCGGGGAGCGGCTGGCGACCCTGTCCGCCGGTGGCGGGATCGTGATATCCGCCCACTCGCAGGGGTCGGTTCTCGCCGTGGCGACGTTGTGCCTGGCCGAGCCCTCGGTGCGGGAGCGGACCGGTCTCCTCACCCACGGATCACCTCTGACCCGCCTCTACGCCCCGTTCTTCCCCGAGTACCTGTCGGTCGAGCTGTACTCGGCTCTGGCCGGTCGTCTGCGAGGCTGGATCAACCTCTGGAGGCCGACCGACTTCATCGGGGGCGAGCTGGCGACGCCCGGGGTCGACGACCGAGAGGTGTTCGATCCCCCTGCGAGCCGCCCGGCGGCTCCAGGGCAGCCTCGGCCCGCTCCCTTCCGCCACTCGGACTACGAGAAGACCGATGAGTACGCGCAGGCGAGAGCCGAGCTGTGGTCCGGGATTGACGGCGCGTGACTCCAGGGTCCACTAGTTTGCCCCCGATGCGCATTCCGGGTCGAAACTGCGGGCCACTCCCGAGGGACGTCTGAGCCATATGTGGCTGCTCGACCCCGACGTCACCCATCTCAATCACGGATCCTTCGGCGCCACCCCGATCCGGGTCCTGGAGGAGCAGAACGACTGGCGGAGGCGCCTGGAAACCAACCCCGTTCGCTTCTTCGACGAGGAGTATCGGCCCGCCCTGGCCGAGGCACGGCGTCGCCTCTCTGAGTTCGTGGGCTCGGATCCCACCCGGACCGTCTTCGTCGCCAACGCGACCACCGGAGTCAACGCCGTCCTGGCGTCCTTGCCCCTCCAGTCCGGCGACGAGATCGTCGTGACCGACCACGGGTACAACGCCTGTCGTAATGCCGCCGAGCGATGGGCCGTTCGGGCGGGGGGATCGGTCGTGGAGGTCGAGATCCCCTATCCGCCCACGTCTCCCAAGGTGGTGGTGGAACGCATCATGGAGGCGGTGAATCCCCGGACCCGCCTGGTGGTCGTCGATCACGTCACCTCACCGACCGCCCTCGTGCTCCCGGTGGAGGCGATCGTGGCTGCACTCGAGCCCGACGTACCGGTGCTGATCGACGGGGCCCACGCTCCCGGCATGCTCCCCATCGACGTAGGGCGTCTCGATGCCTCCTTCTACGTGGGCAACCTGCACAAGTGGGTCTGCGCCCCCAAGAGCGCCGGGTTCCTGGTGGCGGCGGAGCGGCACGCCGAATCGGTGTATCCGGTCGTGATCAGCCATGGTTGGAACAGCCGCCTGCCCGATGAACCGGTCATGCCCGCCCTGTTCGACTGGACCGGCACCCGGGATCCCTCGGCGTGCCTATCGGTCCCGGCCGCGCTGGACACGATGGCCAACGCCCATCCCGACGGCTGGGACGGCGTCCGCTCCGCCAACCACACCCTCGTGCTGGAAGGGCGCCGGATCGTCATGGACGCCCTCGGCCTCGATCCGGGCCCGGGGGAGGACTGGGTCGGGTCGATGGCGACGCTGGTGTTGCCGGGAGAGCCGGAACCCGACGTGATGGTCGACGAGCTCACGAGCCGGCTGCGCCACAACCACGCCATCGAGGTGCCGGTGTTTTCGTGGAAGGGTCGGCGGATCCTGCGGCTGTCTGCCCAGCGCTACAACCGGCTCGACGACTACCGGCGCCTGGTGGACGCCTTGATCGACGAACTGGATTGATCCCTCTCGGCTCGACGTCGTTCTCAGCCCGACTGGGCTTCACTCCCTAGACGGGCGAACGGCTCCAACGAGAACACGACTTCCATCGGCACCTCGAAGTAGTCGGCGATCCGCAACGCCAGGTGGAGGCTGGGGGAGTACTCGCCCCGTTCGAGATAGCCGATGGTCTGGTAGTGGACTCCGAGGGCCTCGGCGAGCTCTCGACGAGAGATGCCCCGCTCGGCCCGGAGCATGGCGATGCGGTTGTGCACGATGTCGCTCATCGCACCCACTGGGCCGCCTGGTCCCGTGCTGCCTGCACCTGCGAGCCGGACTGGCGTTGCGCCATGCGTCGCAGCACGCGGGGGGCCAACGCGAGGCCCACCACCGCCCATGCCGCGAGAACCAGGACCGTTTCCGGGGTCCTCCATGAGCCGCCGATCTCGATTGCGGCGGCTGCCTCAGGCAAAAAGGCTGAGCGCATGCCCAAGCCCAACCAGTACATGGGGAACACCTGGGCCAGCGCCTGCACCCACCCCCACAGGTTGGCGAGCGGGAAGAAGATGCCCGAGATGCCGAAGAGGCCCATGACCGGGAGCATTCCCCATGTCCCCGCCTTCTGGATCCCCGGGATGAGTGATCCCATGATCAGGCCGATAGGCAGCACAGCCATGATCCCGAGCGCTGTGACCCACACGACCGTCAGCCATCCGCCTGGCCCCGATGGCGTGACGCCGTCGAAGATCAGCATGCTGGGGACGAGGATGGCGGCCATGGACGGTACGACCTGGACGCTCTGGAAGACCAGTTGACCGGCGACATACCCTGTCATGCCGTGGGGAGCTGACTTGTAGCGGAGCAATGTCCCGTCCTCGCGCTCCATCGCCAAGGTGTACAGCGGGCCGATGTAGAGGCCGAACACCAGAAGGGCACCCAAGATGCTCGGCAGCGTCACTTGGGGATAGGTGAGCGTGGTGCCCTCGATGACGTTGTTGCGGTTGAACCACAGGTAGCCGACGGCGAGGACCGT
Source organism: Acidimicrobiia bacterium (assembly GCA_035304485.1). GTDB lineage: Bacteria > Actinomycetota > Acidimicrobiia > Spongiisociales > ZC4RG35 > ZC4RG17. Next base: position 20,526 of record DATGPZ010000233.1, read on the forward strand.
CGTGAACAGGTAGAACCACATGTCCTGCGGGCTCTTGAGGCTGAGCATGAACTCCGACCATCCCCGGCGGAGCCCGGAGCGCAGAGCGTTAGTGCGAGGGTTCATCAGCCTGCCTCCGCGAATGCGTCGATCGGTGCGATTCCCTGGCCGCTCTCGACGCTCTGGACGAGGGCGATGTAGGTGTCCTCGAGGGTGGCCCGACGGACTTCGAGGTCCTCCACGTTCGGATGCCGGGCCAGGAGGTCCCGCACGAAAGTGGTCGGTTCGCTCGTGGAGTGGACGAAGTGTTGGCCGTCGATGGACCACTTCACCTGGGCGTCTTTGTGCACCTGCCGGGCGAGCTGGTCGGCGCTGCCATCGGCCACGATCTTTCCCGTGGCCAGAATGAGTATGCGGTCGGCCAGTCTCTCGGCTTCGTCGAGATCATGGGTGGTGAGGAGCACCGTCGTCTCCTCTATGTCGGTCAGCCGGTGCACGAGATCGTGGAACTCCCTTCTCGCCTCGGGATCGAAGCCGGCGGTCGGCTCGTCCAAGAAGAGCAACTCGGGTCGGCCCACGATGCCGACCGCAACGTCGAGGCGGCGTCTTTGACCGCCCGACAGGGTGCGGACCTTCTGGTCCGCGTGCTCCTCCAGTCGCACCATGGTCAACAGCTCGTCGACGTCGTAGGGGCGAGGACGATCGGGGGTCGAGTAGGGCTCGTAGTACGTCCCCAGATGTGACAAGAGGGCGCGCGGTGTCCATCGGGCGTGGTCGCGCCACGACTGGAGTACCACCCCGACCCGAGCTCGCCAGTCCTCGTCGGCGTTGGCGGGATCGGCACCCAGCACCGTCACTTCGCCGGCCGAACGCATGCGGAAACCTTCGAGGATCTCGATCGTCGTCGTCTTGCCGGCGCCATTGGGTCCCAAGAGGGTCACCACCTCGCCCCTACGCACCTCGAAGTCGACACCCTGGAGAACGTCGACCTGCCCATAGCGCATGCGGAGGCCGCGGACCCGTATCACTTCCTCGGTCATTCTCACCTCGTAGTAAATCGCCAACGGATCGTAGCATATCTACTACATGACGAGCAAGGAGTTATACCGAAGCGAAGGGGTTGGCCTCAGGCGTAGAGGGCTTCGATCTCGTCCCGGTAGCGGTCCGCCACCACGTTCCGCTTCACCTTCAGGGTGGGAGTCAGCTCCTGACCCTCGATGGTGAAGTCGTTCGGCAGGATCCGGAACTTGCGGATCGACTCGGCCTTCGAGACGGCCCGGTTGGCACGATCGACCGCTTCCTGCACCGCCTCCAGTAGGAGCGGATGCTCCCGGGCCTCCTCGAGCGGCAGGTCGACCCCATTGCGTTCCGCCCACTTGGGGTACTCCTCGGCGTCGATCGTCACCAGGGCGGCGATGAAAGGCCGATCGTCACCCACCACCATGACCTGGCTGACCAGGGGATGGGCCCGCATCCGATCCTCCAGGACCGCCGGCGCCACGTTCTTGCCTCCGGCGGTGACGATGATCTCCTTCTTCCTTCCGGTGATGCGGATGTAGCCGTCGGGGTCCATCGACCCGATGTCGCCGGTGTAGAACCAGCCATCCTCGTCCATCACCTCCGCCGTCGCCTGAGGGTTCTTCCAGTAACCGCGGAACACCATGTCGCCCTTGAGCAGGATCTCGCCGTCGTCGGCGATGGCTGCCGAGGCACCGGGCACGGGTTGGCCGACGGTGCCGATCCGGATTCGGTCGGGCGGGTTCACACAAGACGCGGCCGATGTCTCGGTCAGCCCGTAGCCCTCGAGGACGAACAGGCCGATGCCGTTGAAGAAATGGCCCAGACGCTCGCCGAGACCGCTGCCGCCGCTGACGATGTGGGTCACCCGGCCACCCAGGGCGTCGCGCAGCTTGCCGTAGACCAGGCGGTCGAAGACCCCGTGCAGCAGCCGGGTGCCGAGGCCCACTTTCCCTTGTTCCCGGCCGCGGGAGTAGTCGCCGGCGACCTTGGCGGCCAGGTCGAAGATCCGACCTTTTCCGTCGTCGTGGGCCTTCTGCGAAGCGCCGTTGTAGACCTTCTCGAACACACGAGGCACCGCGAACAGCCAGGTGGGCCGGACCATCTGCAGCTCTTCCATCAGGGTTGGAACCCCGGTCGAATAGGCGATCTTCGACTGGTTGCTGACGGAGCCGACCTGGACGATGCGGGCGAAGCTGTGGGCCAGGGGAAGGAACATGAGGGTCACGGCACCCTTTCGGATCACCTCGTTCAGGACCGATGTGGCCTGGGTTACCGTCCAAACGAAGTTTCGGACCGTCAGCTCGCATCCCTTGGGCATGCCCGTCGTGCCCGAGGTGTAGACGAGGGTGGCGAGGTCGTTCTGGGTCACCGACCGGGCCCGCTCCATCACCTGCTCGTCGCTCACGCCGGCCCCGATCTCGACCAGGTCGTCCAATCCTCCCGAGTCGACGGTGAAGACCCGGAGGTCGCCGAGGTCTCCGTCCAACGCGTCCTCCAGTGTCTTCTGCAGGGACGCATCGGCGCAGAACACCACCTCCGCCCCCGAGTCCTGGACGATCCATCGCACCTGCTCGGCCGACGAGGTCTCGTAGATCGTCACCGTGGCACACCCGGCCGCCCAGATGGCGTAGTCCAGGAGAGTGAATTCGTATCGGGTCGGGGAGAAGATGCACACGCGGGTACCCGGCTCCTTGCCGAGAGCGATCAGCCCGGCCGCCAGCCGGCGCACCCGGTCTGCCATCTCGCCATAGGTGACGTCGATGAATCGATCTCCGCTGCGATAGGCGAGGATCGGCGTCTGCGGGTCGGCTTCGGCGTGTCGCCACAGAGCCGTGGTGAGGTTCTCGTCGGGGTCGGGCTCCACCCCTCCGGGGGTGGTGAACTGACGGGTGATGGCGGTCATGCAACCGAGAGTAATGATTCCGGCGGGCGACGGGCGGGGTGGCATGGAGGTTTACCCTGGGCGGGTGGAACCCATAGGCTTCATTGGAATAGGGATCATGGGGTCAGGGATGGCGGCCAATCTGGTCGCGGCCGGCCACGACGTGGTCGTCTGGAACCGGACCCGCTCCAAAGCGGAGGCACTCGGAGGCGTCACGGTGGCGGAATCCCCCGCCGATGTCGCTTCCCGGTGCCCTCTCGTCATGGTGTGCGTGTCGGACACTCCCGACGTGGTCGAAGTGGTGGAAGGCGACGGCGGGCTGATGGAGTCGCTGGGAGACTCCTCGCTCGTGATCGACCACTCCACCATCAGCCCTTCCGTCACCCGGGAACTGGCCGAGAAGGTGGCCGCGGTGGGAGCCGGTTGGCTCGACGCCCCGGTCTCGGGAGGTTCCGAAGGAGCGGAGCGGGGCACGTTGTCGGTGATGGTGGGAGGTGACCCCGACCATCTCGAACGAGCCCGACCGTACATGGAGGCGTTCTCGAAGACGATCGTCCACGTGGGAGACGTGGGCGCCGGTCAGACCGTCAAGCTGGTCAACCAGGTCCTGGTGGTGATCAACCAGTGGGCGGCGTCGGAAGCGCTGATCCTGGCCCAGGCGGCCGGCGTCGACCTGAGGGCGGCCCTCGCCGCCGTCGAAGGAGGGGCAGCGGGCTCGTGGATGCTGTCGAATCGGGGACCGCAGATGATCGAACGTGACTGGCGGCCCGGATTCACCATCGACCTCCAGCAGAAGGACCTCCGGCTGGTACTCGAGGCAGCGGATGAGCTCGGTGTAGCCCTTCCGGGGACGGCGCAGGTATTCCAGATGTACCGGGCGCTCCAGCGTCGCGGCTTGGGCGAGGAGGGAAACCATGCCCTGGTCAAGGCGCTCGAAGAGCTCAACGACCTCGAGTTGGCCGGTGACTGAGGGTCACCGTCCCCGCAGCGAGAAGTGCTGGTAGTCCTTGAGGGAGTTCCAGTGACCACCCCACTCCCACCCGATCGCGGCGAAGGCGTCGACCACCTCGTCGGTGATCATTCCCGGTAGCCGGCGGCTGCGGTCGACGTAGTCCGTAGCCAGCTCGGGGAGCACGAGATCGCCCCGGACATAGGGGTTGTGGAAGGGGTTGACGTCGATGGCCAGCCCGTAGGCGTGCTCGGACCAGTTGGCTCCGCCGGTGACCGGACGACACACGAATGCGGCGGTCGAATTCCCGTCGCCGGTCGGCTCGGCGTC
>DATGPZ010000234.1:0-4997 GCA_035304485.1 Acidimicrobiia bacterium
CCGCCCGACCCGTCCCCGATCCGGCTCGACTCTCCAGGAAGCGCCGGCGCCAGACGCATGTCGTGGTCGACCGCCAGCGCCGACCAAGCGATACCTGCTCCGGCAGCCAGGGTGGCCACACGCGGAACGTTCTTCACCAGCCTCCAAGCGAGCTTCAGCATCCTGCGTTCCTCCCCGTCTCGTCAACCTGCTCCAAGACTATGCCGGATTCCGGTCATGACCGGAGGCTGGAAGCCGCTCGTAGATGCGCCAGGTGACGACCGCCCCCACCACGACCAGCACCAGCGAAGCGAGATGGGCGACCTGGAAGCCGTTCGCCAGAGCGTTGGCGGCCGACCCCGCCAGCGTGTCGCCGGTGCCGGTGAGGGCGGCCTCCACCTCGGAGACGTCGGACAGCCGGGTCGCGGTGACCGCCAGGATGGTTCCTCCGGCGAGCCCTGCCCCGAGTGACATTCCCATCGTCCGGAGGAAAGCGTGCGCAGAGGTGGCGCGTCCCGCCAGGGCCGGCGGTACCACTCGCCGCACGAGTTGGAGTGCCGCGTTGGTTACGGTCCCGACGGCGGTGCCCATGAGGAAGTAGGAGGCAAACACGATGGGTAGCGGAGCCGATAGGGCGACTGTGAGCCAGGCTACGACCACGCCGATCGGGCCGAGGACGGCGCCGATGGCGAGGACCGTTCTCTCGGGGACCCGGTCAGTGACACGTCCGGCGATGTTGGCGGCGAAGGTCCATCCGATCGTCATCCACAGGACCGACCAGGCCGCCAGCGAGGCGCTGCCGCCGCGGGCTCCGCGCACGTAGACCGGAAGGTAGGCGGACAGGCCGCCGATCGCGGCCAGAGCGAGGGAGGCGGACGCCGCCAGGTGGGCGTAGGGTGCCGCCTGCAGGTACTGGGGATCCACCAGTGGAGAGTCCGTGCGTCTCAGTCGCCGCCACAACACCGTGCCCGAGATCGTTCCTGCTGCTACCAGGACGATCGAAGTCGTCGAGATGTCGGAGACGGCCGCCAGGAGGAATCCGACCGTGAGGACCAGCAGGCCTGCCGACAGCCAGTCCACCACGAGTGGGGTCGGCTCCACCGCTTTGGGCAGTGTCCGCCATCCCGCCGCGAGGGCGATGAGGCAGATGGGAGCCATCAGGAGGAAGATCCATCGCCAGGAGCCGATCTCGAGGAGGGCGGCGGCGATGGCAGGGCTGGCGAATCCGAGGACACCCCAGACGTTCGAGTTGGCCGCCAGCGCCCGTCCGGTGAGATGGCCCGGATAGACCAGCGCGACGGCGGCGATGCCGACGGAGATGATCGCCCCGCCGGCCGCACCCTGAACGATTCGCGATGCGACCAGGATCGCCATCGAGTTGGCCGCCGCTGCTACCAGCGAGGAGGCAGCGAACAGGGTCGTCGCCCACCGGAAGACCGTGGACGTGCCGATGGTGTCGATGAGAGTCCCGCTGACGGCGGTGGCCACTGCGGAGGCGAGCAGGAAGGAAGTGATGATCCAAGGAAGGAACTCGACATTGCCCAGATCTCCTGCCACCTCGGGGAGGGCGGCGGTGATGGCGAGGCCCTCGAAGGCGACGATCGCCACCGTGGTGAAGATGGCGATCGAGGCGGGGAGCAGTTGCGGCGAGAGTATGGAGCGCGGAACCGCCATGACCTCAGCTTGGCAGCTTTTCCCCGGTTGGCGATCAGCCGCGGTCGCCGAGAGAGATGCCCAACTGTCGGGCACTGTGGACGAGTGGATGGTCGAGCGGGACGGAACGCCGCTTTCCTGCCACCTCCTTCAGGTCCACCGCTTCAACTCCCTCGCCCCGTGCCGCGACCATCACGCCGTGGACACCTTCGGCGATGAAATCCACGCACGCCACCCCGAGCCGGGTGGCGAGCATGCGGTCGGCGGGAGATGGGGTTCCTCCCCGCTGGACGTGACCCAGGATCGTCACCCTCGACTCGAGGCCGGTGAGCTCTTCGAGTTGCTCGGCCAGGTGCTCGGTCGACCGGGTCTGGACCTGCTCGAACTCCTCCAGAGCGGCTTTCGCCTCGATCCTGGCCTCCCCCTCGGCCTCATCCTTGCGAGCGTGGAGATGCTGGTAGGTGGCGGCGTCGGTGGTTGTCATCGCCCCCTCCGCCACCGCCACGATCGAGAACGGCGAACCGACCGCCTTGCGTTGCAGGATCTTGTCGGCGACGGCGTCGATGTCGTAGGGGATCTCCGGGATGAGGATCACGTCGGCGCCGGAGGCCAGACCCGAGGCGAGCGCCAGCCAGCCGGTGTTGTGGCCCATCAACTCCACCACGACGATCCGGTGGTGGCTGTGGGCGGTGGAGTGGAGCCGATCGATCGCTTCGGTGGCGATGTTGACGGCAGTGTCGTAGCCGAACGTGACGTCGGTGCCATAGACGTCGTTGTCGATGGTCTTGGGCAGGGTCAGGACCGGGATCCCGACGTCGGCGAGGCGAAGGGCGTTCTTGATGGTGCCACCTCCGCCCAGGCACACCAGAGCTTCCAGGTGGTGCTCTTCGACGGTGCGTCGCATCATCGGCCGCATGTCCATCGGCTTGCCGTTGCCGATGTCCATCTTGTGGACGCGGGCTCGGCTGGTGCCCAGGATGGTGCCGCCCCGGTCGACGATTCCGGCGAGATCCTCGGGCCCCAACCGGATATAACGGTTCTCCATAAGCCCCCGGAAGCCGTCCCGGAACCCGATGAGCTGCATGTCGTAGGTACGAGCCGCAGCCTTCCCGACGGCGCGGATGGCCGCGTTCAGGCCGGGAGAGTCCCCTCCGGCCGTGAGGATCCCGATGGTCCCAGGCATCGGACCGCCATGGTACTCGTCGGAACTCTGTCAGGCAGCAGCCGGCAGCTCGTGCCCCTCGCAGATCGGCTCCGGCCCTTCGCAGATGATCTCGAAGCCGATCCCGGCCGCTTCCAGCTCTCGCAGAGCGTTGGTGATGTCCATACCCTCAACCTACGCCCCCGGTGTGACAGATTTCGCGTTCTTAAGACCCAAACGGGGCGCCAAACGTCCCGTTTCGACGCGGAGAATCAGGCCAGCCGTCGCGGAATGGCGTTGCGGTAGGTTTCGGTCGCCACCTGCAGGTCTACGACCGCACTGGCTCCGCCCCGCCTGAGCTCGATCGAGTCCCCTGCGATACCGCCGATCCGACGCACCGACACGCCGCTCTCCTCAGCGATCGCCTCGATCTCCGAGGCCCGATCCGGATCGGCCGCGAACACGAATCGGTGCGGATCCTCGGAGAATAGGGTCTGCCAGTCCTCGTAGTCGACGGTCACACCCACCCCGGAAGCGATCGCCATCTCGGCCACCGCCACGGCCAGCCCACCGTCGGAGATGTCGTGCAGACACGGCGAGATGCCGTCGCCCACCAGTCGACAGGCGAACGACACCACCTTGCGTCCCAAATCCCCATCTGGGGCCGAGGGACGTCCTCCGACATGTCCGAAGACCACCTTTGCGAAGGCTGAGCCAGCCAGGTTGGTGGCGTCGTCGGGGCCGGCGAGCCACAGGTCCATGCCTTCCTCCGCCCGATCCAGGCGGGGTGGGGAAGCGGGGGCCGGCTCGGCCACGCCGACCAGCCCAACCACAGGTGTCGGATAGATGTCGCGGCCCTCGGTCTCGTTGTAGAAGGAGACGTTCCCCCCCACCACGGGGATACCGAGCGCCTCGCATGCCTCCGAGATACCTTCGACCGTCTCCCGGAATTGCCACATGACCTCGGGCTTCTCCGGGTTGCCGAAGTTCAGGTTGTCGACGACCGCTCTGGGGGTAGCGCCGGTCATGGAGACGTTGAGGGCCGCCTCGTAGACCAAACGAGCGGCTCCGCGACGCGGATCGAGATGACAGAGGCGCCCATTGCCATCGGTAGAGACCGCGATCGCCTTGTCGGTTTCCTTGACACGGATGAGGTTCCCGTCGTTGCCTGGACCGACCAGCGTGTTGAGGAACAGCATGTGGTCGTATTGCTCGTACACCCATGCTGCTGAGGCGATGGAAGGGTCGTCCAACAGTTCGAGGAGGGCCGTGGCCAAAGCCGGTTGAGCGACGTGTTTGAGCTTGTTCGACCAGAGGTCCTCCATCCACTGGGGCTCGCCCAGTGGCCGGTCGTAGCGGGGGGCATCATCCGTGAGCGACGCGGCAGGCAACTGAGCCACGATCTCACCCTCGTGCCTCACCTCCAGTGTGTCACCCTCCACGACTTCGCCGACCACGGAAGCGTCGATCTCCCAGCGGCGGGCGACTTCCAGGACTTCCTCGAGCCGGTCCGGAGTGACGAACGCCATCATCCGTTCCTGCGACTCCGACATGAGCAGCTCGGGTGCGGTCATGCCGGGTTCCCGCACGTGCACGGCATCGAGGTCCAGGCGCATACCAGTCCCGGCGCGAGCAGCCGGCTCCGCCGCCGCACAGGACAAGCCGGCCGCACCCAGGTCCTGGACACCGGCGACCAGGTCGCGGCGATAGAGCTCGAGGCAGGCCTCTATCAGCTTCTTTTCCTCCAAAGGATCCCCGACCTGCACCGACGGCCTCTTCTCTGAAGAGGTGTCGTCGAAGGAGGCGGAGGCGAGGACCGAGGCGCCGCCGATTCCGTCCCGGCCAGTGGCGGCACCGAGCAGGACCGCGAGGTTCCCCGGCTCGCCGGCGGTTCCGAGGACCAGGTCCTCTTCTCGCATGATGCCGAGGCACATGACGTTCACCAGGGGGTTACCCGCGTAGCAATCCTCGAAGGCGACTTCACCTCCGAGCGTCGGCACCCCCACGGCGTTTCCGTAGCCGGCGATTCCGGAGACCACTCCGGCGAAGAGGTAGCGGTTGCGGGGCTGGTCCAGGGAGCCGAAACGGATCTGGTCCCAGAGGGCGATCGGCCGGGCGCCCATCGTGAAGATGTCACGGAGAATCCCACCCACGCCGGTGGCGGCACCCTGGTACGGCTCCACGAACGAGGGATGGTTGTGGCTTTCGATCCTGAAGGCGGCCA
>DATGPZ010000235.1:0-16668 GCA_035304485.1 Acidimicrobiia bacterium
GACCGATGAGAAGTTCAACGACATCGACCGGAGCTATGGCCACTACGCAACGTGAAACCGACAGCGAAGCGATTCGGCGCTACCTAGACGGGATAGGTGCCTACCCGCTTCTGACCGCCGAAGACGAAGTGCGTCTCGCCAAGCGGATGGAACGCGGCCGCGAGGCAGCTCGCGAGCTGGAGACCACTACCGACCCCAAAGAGCGCGCTCGGCTCCGAGCCCTCGTCACCGCCGGCGACCGCGCCCGTCGAGACTTCATCCAGTCCAACCTCAGGCTGGTGGTGTCGATCGCCAAGCGGTACCCCTCGCCCAATCTCTCCTTCCTCGACCTGATCCAAGAAGGCAACCTGGGTCTCATCCGGGCGGTCGAGAAGTTCGAGTACCGAAAGGGCTTCAAGTTCTCGACGTATGCCACCTGGTGGATCCGCCAGGCCATCACCCGGGCCATCGCCGACAAGTCCCGGACGATCAGGGTCCCGGTCCACATGATCGACACGATCACCGCCGTCCAGACCGCCGAGAACAACCTGATCAAGCGACTGGGCCGCAATCCGACCGACGAGGAAATCGCCGAGGAGTCGGGCGTCGAGCTGACCAAGGTGAGGGACGCCAAGCGGCTGGCTCCCGAACCGGTCTCGATCTTCCAGCCGGTGGGCGAGGACAACGCCACACTGGGCGACTTCATCGAAGACACCGAGAACGTGTCCGCCTTCGACCGGGTCGTTCTGCAGCTCAACCTGGAGAGCCTCCAGATCGTGCTGAAGAAGTTGGACGCCCGGGAGCGGCGCATCCTGGAGCTGCGCTTCGGGTTGAACGGGACCGAGCCGGCCACCCTCGACGAGGTGGGCCGGGAGTTCAACGTGACCCGGGAACGGATTCGTCAGATCGAAACCCGAGCCATCGAGAAGCTTCGCCAGGAGGATCTGGACGATCCCCGCTCGCTGATGTCGACCGCCAGCTGAGGCAGCGGTCGGGGAGGAACTAGGCCGACTTGACCAGTTCCTCCAGCTCCGACCGATCCGCCTCGACTGGCAGGTTGGCGTCGGATCTCCGGGGCCGACCCCGGCCGCGCTTCCGATGGAAGGCCTGGCCGTCCCAGAAGATCACACCGCCCCAGACGCCGTACTCGAAGTTCTCTTCCAGAGCCATCTCCAGGCATGCGATCCGAACGGGGCACTGGGCGCAGATCGCCTGAGCCGCCGCCAGGTCGGAAGCCGTTTGGCTGAAGAAGAGGTGGTGGTTGTCGCCGTTTGCGCAACGGCCGTTTCGGTAGATGTCTTTCATCTCGCAAACCTTTCGTGCGATGCGGCCACGAAAAAAGCCGCCGGGAGGGTGAGTGGCCGGCGGCTGGGTGAGGGGTTCTGAGGGGATCGAACCTAATGGAGCCGCCGGAGGGCAACGCCGCCGATGAGCGTGCCATGCGGGCGAATGGCATCGAGCGCGACGAAGCCCGGGATGAACTCGGTCATATTGGCGGTGCGCTCGATGAACACTGGTTCCTCGTGGTTTGCGACGTGGGGCAACCTACCGGATCGCGAAACCGGGTGTCAAGCTATTTAGAAGACGATCGTCCAGTTGAATGAAAAACCGCTTCGAGCTCAGAACGAGGGCAGCAGCCAGTGGCGGCCTTCGTCCCCGAGCAGACGGTCTGCCCCGGCGGGTCCCCAGGATCCGGCGTCGTATGGCTCGGGCATGTCTTCGAGGTCGAGCACGGGTTGCACGATCCGCCACGCCTCGTCCACTTCGTCAGCCCGCACGAACAGGGTCTGGTCACCTGACATGACGTCGGCGATGAGGGTGGCATATGCGTCGGGTAGCTCTCCGAACGCCTCGTCGTAGGCGAACCGGAGCCGCTGGGTCTGGAGGCGATAGCCCACCCCCGGCAACTTCATCTCGAACGACAGAGCGAAGCCCTCCGACGGTTGGAGGCGGATGTCGAAGACGTTGGGGTGCATCTCGCATTCGTTCTCGACCGAAAACAAGGCCACGGGCGGCTCACGGAAGACGACCGACACCTGGGTGACCCGACTCGCCAGACGCTTTCCGGCCCGGATGTAGAAGGGCACGTCGTGCCATCGCCAGTTGTCGACCGAAAGACGCATGGCGGCGAACGTCTCGGTGGTCGAAGACGGGTCGACCCCTGGTTCCTGGTGGTAGGAGACCACCTCTGTGCCGTCCACCGTGCCACCGGTGTACTGGCCCCGCACCAATGAGTCCCGGCTGAGCGATCGAGTGGCCTGCAGCACCTTCACCTTCTCGTCGCGGATGTGATCGGCGGTCGCCTTCACCGGCGGCTCCATCGCCACCAGAGTGAAGATCTGCAGGGCATGGTTCTGGATGATGTCGCGGATGGCGCCGGCCTTGTCGTAGTAGCCAGCCCGGCTCCCGATCCCGATGTCTTCAGCCACCGTGATCTGGACCGAATCGATCCGGTCCCTGGTCCACGACGACTCGAACAGAGGATTGGCGAAACGCAGCGCCATCAGGTTCTGGACGGTCTCCTTGGCCAGGTAGTGGTCGATCCGGTAGATCTGCTCCTCGCCGAACCAGGCGTGGAGGAGGTTGTTCAACTCGGCGCTGGTACGGCGGTCGGTCCCGAACGGCTTCTCGACCACCACCCTCGACCAACCACCCGATCCGATGATCCCGACCTTGCCCAGGCTCTCGATGGTGTCGGCCAGCACCGAAGGCGGCACCGCCAGGTAGAAGGCCCGGTTGCCGGGCAGGCCCGCCGCCCGTTCTATGCCGGCTATCCGGGTGGCCAGCGCCTCCCATCCGAGCTTCAGGGACTGGTAGTGGAGGGCAGACGACGCCCAGTCATCTGCGCCATCGTGACCGGCCGCTGCCAGCGACTCGACCGCCATCGCCCGATACGCGTCGTCGTCGATCTCACGGGTGGCTACCGCCAAGACCTGGACGGGATCGGCGAAGTCCCGTCGCTGGAGCAGCTGGTAGAGGGCAGGCAGCAACTTGCCACGCGCCAGGTCGCCGGTTCCCCCGAAGATCACGAACAGGTGCGGGTCGATCCCGACCGAGAGCGCTCCGGGAGTGTAGAGGGAGCCCTTCACTCCAGCGCCTCGATGAGCCCTTCGATGCCGGCTCCGCTGACGTCGACCCGCAACACACGGCGATCCCGCTCTCGCAGAGCCGAGTAGTCGCCGGCCGCCTGAGCGGCGATGAGCCGGCCGAACGTGTAATCCGTCTCGGGCACAGCCAGGTCGGTGTCGGGGGTGTCGACGAGTTGGATGAACACACCGGTGTTCGGACCGCCCTTGTGGAGTTGCCCGGTCGAATGCAGGAATCGGGGACCGTATCCGAAGGTGGTGGCGCATTCGTACCTCTCGGCCACCATCTTGCGGAAACGGGCCGCTCCGGCGTCGATGTCCGGGTCGGGAGCCAGGTAGGCCTGGAGAGCGAGGTAATCGCCGGGCCGGATGCCATCCAGGAATCGCTCCAGACGAACCCGAAAGGTGTCCCCCTCTGCCGGAACCGCTGCGGGAGGCTCGCCGGCCTCGCCGCTCATCGCCTGCTTGGTGAGCTGCTTGGCCCGCTCGACATCCGGCTGGTCGAAGGGATTGATGTCGAGGACCTCACCCGCGGCGGCCGTGGCGACTTCGGCGCGGAGCATCTCGGCGGCCAGGTCGTAGCCGTCGGACAGCTGGAAACGCACCGAGGGGAATTCCTCGGACACCGGCTCCAGCTCCTCTCCGGCGAGGACATAGTCGACGAACAGGCGGTCGTAGGAGTACCGCTCGAGCGCCGGCTCGTCGGCGATCGGCACCAGTCCTTTGCCGTGCTTGCCGAGGCTCTCGGCGACCAGTTGCTCGAGCCAGGCCGGGAAAGCCGCCAGACCGGGCGAGGTCCGAAAGGTGAGCTTGTCCCGTCCGTTCTGCGCATGGGCGGCCCAAGCCAGACCCACGGCGATCGCCGGGTCCGAGGCCGCGGGACTGCCCTCGGCGGCAGCCGCCAGGGCCGCCGCCCGATCGAGGAGGAGACCGATGTCCATTCCCATCAGGGCGGCCGGAACGAGCCCGAACGGGGTCAGGGCCGAATAGCGGCCGCCGACGTCGGGCGGGGCCAGGACGATCGCCCGAAAGTCCCGTTCCGCGGCCAGATCCGACAATGGCGTCCCGGGATCGGTGACGGCGATGAACCGAGAACCGTCGCCCCCGGTGCGCTCCCAGAAGAAGCGAAAGAACGAGAGCGTCTCGAGGGTGGTGCCTGATTTGGAGGAAACGACGAAGGCCGACCGATCGAGATCGATCGCACGGGTCACCGCCTCGACCGCCCGCGGATGGGTCGAGTCGAGCACCGTCACCTTGGGGAATCCGGTGGCCGGCCCTACCACCCGGGCGAACACGTCAGGAGCCAGGCTCGATCCTCCCATCCCGCACACGACGACGTCGAGGATTCCGTCGTCGACCAGACCGGCAGCCAGCTCGGTCAGCTCACCGGTCCTCTCTCGCATCTCGTCGTGGAGATCCAGCCAGCCGAGGCGATCGCCCAGCTCGGGAATCTGGTCCTCGGACCACACGGTGGGGTCGGCTGCCCACAGGCGTTGGGGGTACGCCTCGGCGTCCCAGCGAAGGGCGGCACTGTCGAATCCTGCGACGGAGGTGAGCGACTCGTACATCGATTCCGAGTATGGCAGCCGTTCCATGGAATCGATCCACGGGTGGCCGAGGTCGAGCGAAGGCTGCAATCATGACCGCATGTTCCGTCGTCTGATCAAAGTCTTCGTGGCCGTCAACATCGTGGTCGGCCTGGCGGGGCTCGCCGCCCGCCTGCTTCTCACCGGGCGGGGCGGGCCGGAGTCGGACGAGATCGACCTCGTCACCGTCTTCGAAGGCCTCCACCTCCGCTCAAACTCGTCGGCGTTCATGGGCGGCTCGACCCTCGCCCTGTTCGGTGGCATCGTGCTGGATCTGCGCCGCGCCAACCTCGGGCCCACGGGCGCAACTCTCGAAGTCACCACCTTGTTCGGCGGGACCTCGATCATCACCCCGCCCGACTGGCGCGTCGAAACCGAGGTACGGACATGGGTGGGCGGAGCCGACCTCTCCCAGCACCGGCCCGACGACCCCGACGCTCCCGTGCTGAGAATCCGGGCCCGCACCCTCTTCGGCGGCTTCCAGGTGGAGACCCGACCCCGCCTGCAGGCGGTGAGTTGACTTGGTGCGCATCGAAGCCGACCTGCTGATACCGGGGGACGGTCAACCGATCCCGGACGGCACCGTTGTCATGGAGGGCGACCGGATCACCTACGCCGACCGATCCGCCGAGGCCCCCGAAACTCCCGACGCGGAGACGATCGAGGCGGCAGCGGTGATGCCGGGCATGTGGGACGCCCACACCCACCTCATGGGGCTGGCGCGAGGTGTCGTGAATCTGGAGGCCCTCCACACCCAGTCGCCCCAGATCGGCGCAGTCCGGGCAGCCCAGGACGCATCGGCCGCCATCGACGCCGGGTTCACCTCGGTACGCGAGGTGGGCGGTTACGGGGCGGTCCTCACTCCAGCGGTGGAAGATGGAACGATCCGGGCGCCTCACATCTACGGAGCCGGAGCGGCGCTGTCGCAGACTGGCGGGCACGCCGATTTCCACGGTATCTCTCCCGAGGACGCCGACGCTCTCGCCATCCGCAACTGGGGCGCTCCCTCCCTGGCCGACGGGCCCGACGACTGCCGGCGGGTGGTGCGCCGACAGCTCCGGATCGGTGCCCGGGTGATCAAGGTGTGTGCCTCGGGTGGGGTGATGAGCCAGGTCGACCATCCGATCCACCAGCAGTTCACTGCCGAGGAACTGGCAGCGATCGTGGACGAAGCGGCCCGGGCCGATCGGGTGGTGGCCGCCCACTGCCACGGCAAGCCAGGGATCATGGCCGCGGTCGAGGCGGGGGTGCGCACCATCGAGCACGGCTCCTACCTGGACGAGGAGGCGGCGACGGCCATGCGCGAAGCCGGAACGATCCTGGTTCCCACTCGCTGGATCGTCGAGCATCTCGGCCAGGTCGGCCGCTCCCAGGGGATGCCCGACTACGCCATCGCCAAGCTCGACGCCATCGCCGACCGCCATGCCGAGGCGGTCCGGATCGCGATCGAGGCCGGAGTGACGATCGCCTGCGGCACCGACATCTGGGGAGCGGGGATGTGGGGCCGCAATGCGGAGGAGCTGACGCTCCTCGTCGAGCTGGGGATGGATCCACTCGAAGCCATCGCCGCGGCCACCTCGGTCGGGCCGCTCACAGTGGGCTCCCAGGCTCCTCAGACGGGCCGGCTGGAGTCGGGATTCCAGGCGGATGTGATCACCGTCGACGGAAACCCGCTCGAAGACATCTCGGTCCTGGCCGACCCGAACAACATCACCGCGGTGTGGAAGTCCGGCCGGCGAATGAAGTGACGCTGGGGCTCAGACGATCCGGCGGTCCGACGCCCAGCGAGTGAGTTCGTAGCGGCTCGACAGCTGCAGCTTCCGCAGCACCGACGACACGTGGGTCTCCACCGTCTTCACCGAGATCGACAGACGGCGGGCGACCTGCTTGTAGGGGTAGCCGCGGGCGATGAGCCGGAGGACTTCCTTCTCCCTCGGGGTGAGCTGGTCGAGCTCCGGATCGGCTGTTTCAGGAAGCGCGTGGGCGAAGGCGTCGAGCACGAAACCGGCGAGCCGGGGCGAAAAGACGGCGTCGCCGCCGTGAACCCGCTCGATCGCTTGGGCCAGTTCCTCGGAATTGATCGATTTCGTCACGTAGCCCCGGGCGCCGGCCCGGATCATTGCGATCACGTCCTCGGCTGCGTCGGAGACGGAGAGGGCGAGGAAAGTCATGTCGGGATGGGTCTCGGTGACGTTGTTGATCACCGCCAGTCCCCCACCTCCCGGCATGTGCACGTCGATGAGGACTACGTCGGGATCGGTCTCGCGGATGCCGGTGATGGCGTCGTCGACGTCGGAAGCGGTGCCCACGATCTCGAACCGATCTGCGAGCTCTTCGAACTCGGCCTTCACTCCGGAGAGGAACAGGGCGTGATCGTCGACCAGAAACAGGCGGATCATCTGGTATCTCCTTCCCTGCCGTTGACCGGCACCCACAGATGGACCTCGGTTCCCTCGCCCGGCCTAGCGTCGATCTCGGAGCCGCCACCGACCCTCTGCATCCGGCCCCGGATCGAGTCCTTCAATCCCCGGCGGTCGTCGGGGACGGATTCGAGGTCGAAGCCGCGCCCAAAGTCGGCCACGAAGACCTCTATCCGCTCATCGGTCACTTCAGCGTAGACCGACACCTCGCTCGCCCCCGAGTGCTTGGCGGCGTTGACGATCGCCTCGCCGGCGGCGGCCACCAGCGCCCGCCCTGCCTCGTCGAGAGTGGCGTCACCCACCATCACCACCTCGACGGGCACCGAGAAGTCGGTCTCGACTCGGGTCGCCACCTCCTCCAAGGCCTTGGCGAGGCTCTGACCGTTGGCCTCACTAGCGGCTCCATACAGCCACGACCTGAGTTCCCGCTCTTGCTGTCGGGCCAGCGTCACCATTCGTTTGGGATCATCGGTGCGCTGCATCAAGGCCAGGGTCTGGAGTACCGAGTCGTGGAGGTGGGCGGCCATCTCGGCCCGTTCCTCCTGACGAATCCTCTCTCGGCGCTCCGCTGTCAAGGCCCGACCCAGGCCGACCAGCCACGGCCCGGAGACGAGGATCACACCGATGACTCCGAGGACGAGTGCCGTCGCCATCGTCCCGAGACTCCGAACATCGCCGATGGCACCGGCCAACAGGCCGAGACCTATCAAGAGGAGCACGATCCCTCCGATGAGGCGGAATCGGTAGGGACGCGAACCTTCGGGGTCGAAGAGACGGCCCAGCCAGTCGAAGTCCGACAGAACGGCCAATCCGAAGGCGAGCCCAACCGCCATGGTCACGACCAGGTCGCCCGGCCACCACCCGACTGCCCGGAAGAAGAGGAGGCCTCCGGCGAAGATGAGCCCGAGACCCACCTGTCTCTCGACGGGCAGCATCTCGGCGGGGCGATCTTCCACCTTCTCGAAGGTGGCGATCCAGAGGGCGACATAGAGGACGACGCCGAGGCCCCACAACAACCCGGCGACGACGAACGCCGCCCGCACGTACCCGGCGGGCACGCCGAGACGGTCGGCGACGCCACCGGCTACACCGGCCAGCACCCGATCGCTCAAGCGGCGATGGAGGTCGAAATCGCGTCGTGCACGCGCAGCGATGTCCACGTCGTAGATGTTGGCATCACGTCGGAACAGCAACAATGGGGAACGACCCTGAGCCACCCGGAGACGGCTCCGGGGTTATCAGGGTATTACCCGATGGACTGAGGACTGCGGGTGACTGACGATCAGGGCATGAACACCAACGCAACTTCGACCGAGTCGACCGAGGTGCGGGCTGACCGACGTCTGGTGCGTCCGGTGGCGGGGCGCTCCATCGCCGGTGTCGCCGCCGGGCTCGCCAACTACCTGGATCTGCCCGTCAACTGGATTCGACTCGGCTTCATCGTGTCGGCACTGTTCGGTGGTCTCGGCGTAGTCCTGTACCTGGCGGGATGGGTCCTGATCAGGGATGAGACCGAACCGGACACCATCGCCGAGCGGGTGATCGGCAACATCGGATCGGGATCTTCCTGGCTGGGTGTGGCGCTCGTGATCATCGGCGCCGTCATCGTCCTCGACGTGTTCACGTTCATGCCCGGATCATTGATCTGGGCGATGGTCCTGGTGGTCGTGGGCGTGTTCCTCTACCGGGGCGACCTCGGTCCCAAGGAGCGCCCAACGACGGACGCTGCGACCGCCTCGACGGCGCTGGTCGATGTTCCGCCGTCTCCCGAGTCCGCTGTCACACCGACCAAGGAGATCGAGGCGGCACCGCCCGCTCCGCCAACGACTCCGATCACGACCTATGGACCGCCGCCACCTCCGGCGGAGCCTCCCCCTCCCCCGTCGATCCTGGGCCGGCTGATCATCGGAGTCGGGCTGCTCGCCCTGGGAGTGCTGGCGGTGGTCGACAACCTCAGCTCGGCGGTGGATGCCCAGCCTCGGCACTACATCGCCCTGGCCACGGTGACACTGGGAGTAGGGCTGCTGGTGGGTGCGTTCATCGGGCGGGCGAGATGGACGATCCTCCTCGGGGTCTTCCTGGTCCCGGCTCTGTTCGCCTCCCCCGTCGCCGAGGTCGACTGGGAGGGACGGTTCGAATGGATCGTGGCGCCGACCGCCGAGTCGTCGTTGGCGCCCGCCTATCGAGCGACCGCCGGCTCCTACCGCTTCGATCTGACCGAGGCCGAGTGGGATGGCCAAACCGAGGAGTTGAACGTCGACCTCGCCGCCGGCGAGATCGTCGTGATAGTGCCCGAGGACGTGGCCATCACCGGAGAGGTGCGGGTCGGCGCCGGAGCGATCGAATCCCCGGACGGCGAACGAGGCGGCGTCGGGGGCATCGAGCGCCGGTTCGACCTGCCGGGAGATCGTGGGGCTCTGGACCTCGATCTCGACGTCGGGGTGGGTGTCGTGGAGATCCGGATCGACCGAGATTCGACGACCGGATGGAACTCCCAGTCCGAAACCGTGCTCGTGACCGAAAGGAGCCGATGATGGAACGCCACCGCTTCGATGCCGTCTCGTTCGCCTTCGGGCTGATCTACACCCTGCTGGGGCTCATCTTCCTGATCCCCTACACACCGTTCGATCTCGTCGACATGGTGGTCGCATCCCTGCGCTGGGTATGGCCGGCCACGATCTTGGTGATCGGAGCTGCCATCCTGGTCCCGCTCATCAGACGCCAACAGGATTGACACCACCAGGATCGACACCACCAGAAGTGGCCCCGTCAGGGGCCACTTCTCATTGGTGCATCTCTTCGATGACCTTCAGCTTGAGCTCGTGTGACGCGGGACTCAGGGATACGTGATACACGTGAGGATTCACGAGTCGACGGACACCCGGATCGAGACGCTCCAGGTCGCGAGCGCGCCGCTCACGAGCCGCCTCGATGGCGGCTCGTTCGTCGATCGCCGCCGTGGGATCGACCGGTTCCAGGAGCGACTCTTGCTCGGAGATCTCACCCTTCCCCAGCTGACGTTCGATGGTCGGATCGGAGGGGTGATAGAGCCGGAGCGGTGGGTCGAGTTGTTCACCCTCCTGGGTGAGGACATCGGCGGTGGCGGACCCTCTGTGGTCGTAGAGCCGCCAAACCTCCTTTCGTCCTGGATTCACCACTTTGCCGGGGGTATCGGAGAGCTTGATGGCCGGTCTCCATCCGCCCTCGCCATCGATCGCCACCAGCTTGTAGACCCCGTCGAGGCTCGGATCGCCCTCACTGGTCGCCATCCTGGTTCCTACCCCATAGACCAGCCTCTCCACGACCCGGGCGGCATCCACCTCGTAGCGACGGGCTTCATCGAAGATCTGGTTGATGATCTGCCAGATGGTGATCTCGTCGAGCCCGGAAGAGAGGACGATCGGCACCTCTGTGAAACCGGCCTCGTCGAGCATCTTGGCCGACAGGACCGCCAGATGAGCCAGATCACCGGAATCCAACCGGATGCCGGCAGGCGTGTGCCCTTTGGCTCGTAGCTCCTCGAAGACCGTGATGGCGTTGGGCACTCCGGATCGGAGCGTGTCGATCGTGTCGACGAGCAGGAGACAGGCGTCGGGATAGACCTCGGCGTAAGCACGAAACGCTCCCAACTCGCCTTCGCCGAGGGCCATGAACACCTGGACCATCGAGTGGGCGTGGGTTCCTTTGGGGGAAAAGCCCACCGCATGAGACAGGCCTACGTTCGAGCTGAAGTCGGCACCGCCTACGAGAGCGGCGCGAGAAGCGGCGTTGGCTCCCTTGTCGGGGGCCCGGCGCATCCCGAACTCCAGCACCGATCCTCCTCTCGCTGCTTCGACCACCCGTGACGCCTTGGTGGCGATCAGGGTCTGGAAGTTGAGCTGGTTCAGAAGCGGTGTCTCGACGATCTGAGCGAGGGCGAGCGGTCCCTCGACCACCGTCAGTGGAACGTTGGGGTGGACGACCCGTCCCTCGGGGATCGCCTCGATGCGAAGCGACGAGAGATCGCCGACATCCGCCAGCCAGCCGAGGAAGTCGTCGCCGAAGATCCTCTCGCCTGTGGGAGCCGTGTCGGCCGCCAGCGCGGACAGGGCGGCATCGTCGAAGCGAGCCTCACGCAGCCACTGAGCGAACCACGCCATCCCGGCGTTGATGCAGTAGCCGGCCTGATGCTGGCCGTAGTCCGGGTAGCGACGGAAGAAGTGCTCGAACCGCGCCTCCCGCTCGGCGAGGCCCATCCGGTAATAGAGCTGGGCCATCGACAGCTGATACTGGTCGGTGAAGAGGATGCCTTCGGCGAGCGATCGATCCATGCGCCAAAGGGTACGACGCAGACCCTGTTCGCCCTAGCCTCACAGCCATGAAGTACGACACACAGACGGCGTTGGTGGTCGTCGACTGCCAGAACGACTTCGCAGACCCGGAAGGGTCCCTGTACGTGACCGGAGCCGAGGAGGTCATCGCCTCCGTGAATCGCCACATCATCTCGGCGGTGGCAGCCGGCTCGCCGGTGGTCTACACCCAGGACTGGCACCCGGAGAGCACACCGCACTTCGAGAAGGACGGCGGGATCTGGCCGGTCCACTGTGTGGCGGGCAGTTGGGGGGCCGATTTCCATCCCCGCCTCGTCGTCGTAGGCCCGTCGGTGAAGAAGGGCGCCAACGGCGAAGACGGCTACTCGGGTTTCTCGATGCGCGATCCGGAAACGGGACAGGAGACACCCACGGAGCTGAATGGCCTCCTGCAGGATGCAGGCGTGGAGCGGATCGTGGTCGTCGGACTCGCCCAGGACTACTGCGTGAAGTCGACGGCATTGGACGGACAGCGGCTCGGGTTCAACACGGTGGTGCCGTCCGACGCCACTGCGGCCGTGAATCTGGAGCCGAACGACGGGCAGGCCGCCTTCGACGAGCTCAAGCAGGCCGGGGTGACCGTGGTCTGATCGACCAGGCCATCCGGGCGGCCACGACCAAGCTGAACACTCCGAAGATCTGGGTGAGGAGCTGGCCGTCCAACCCCAGGGCGAGCGAGGCCCCGATCAAGGTGCTGACAACGCCGGCGAAGCCCATCACCAGTCCGTCGCGGATGTTTACCCTTCCCTCCGCCAAGTTGACCCGGCTGGCAGCGAGCGCAGTGAAGATGATCACGAGCAACGAGGTCCCCTCCGCGGTGTGCTGTTCGATTCCGAGGAGGAAGACGAGCGCAGGGACGATGATCACTCCACCGCCCACCCCGGCCACCCCAGCGGTGAACCCTGAGACCAGGCCGATGAGCAGAGCGATCACCCAGGCCGT
The DNA here is from genome assembly GCA_035304485.1 of Acidimicrobiia bacterium. Lineage (GTDB taxonomy): Bacteria > Actinomycetota > Acidimicrobiia > Spongiisociales > ZC4RG35 > ZC4RG17. The sequence goes on from DATGPZ010000235.1 coordinate 12,363, forward strand.
TGCGTCATCCATGCCCCCGCCGGCTCCCACCTCCCCACCGATCACCATGCGGGTACCGGCGACGACCAGAATGACGACGAAGACCGCCCGGAGAACCCGAGGCGACATCCGGCCCATCACCCGCGACCCCACGGTCGACCCGGCGATCGCCCCGGCCGCCACCACCAGACCGAGAAGCCAGGCGACCTCACCCGAGAAGGCGAACCGAATCATCCCTGCCGAGGCGATGACCAGGATGGCCAACAGTGAAGTCGCATGCGCTCGGTGCTGAGCGACACCCACGGCCAGCATCAGAGGCACGAGTACGATGCCGCCGCCCACCCCCAACATTCCCGCCAGAAAACCAGCCGTGATGCCGATGGCTGCGAACGCCCAGACGGAAGGAATCTTTTCAGTGGTGGGATCGGTCACCGACGGGAGGGTAACGGCTGACGGACGGGCCTCGTTCAGGCCCGCCATCCGAGGAAGGCTTCACCTGCCATCAGGTAGATGAACCAGAAGGCCATGGCGGCCGGCGCCGCGGCCAGGACCCACCACGACCAACGGGCGGTGAGTCGAGCCACCACGGCCATCCCGATGAGCCAGATCACCCACAGGAGCGCCAGCCACGGGTGCGGCACGACGAGACCCGAGGTGACGTATATGAAACCGCTGGCGAGGAAGGCCAACAGACCCACGATCACGGCGACACGACGACCAGGGGTGACGACGGAGCCGGAGGCGGGGGTCACGGCGTGATACTAGACACCGCGGCTTCCCCATAGCCCCGCCGATTACAGCCGCGACTCCGAGTAGCCTTGGACCCCTGACCGAGTCGATCCCGCGAAGGAGTCATGCAGGTCACGGCCCCGGACAACAGTATCGAGATCGGCCAAGTCAGATTGCATGGTGTCCAGAGGATCCTCCGGGAAGCGGCACAGCTCGAAGGGGAAAGGGCGATAGCTCCCTCATCGCTCTCCGCGATCCGGTGCCGAACGACGGTCGTGGTCCCGTGCAAGGACGAGCCGCTCACCTTGATCGCGGGGGTCCTGAGCGGCATTCCACCCGATGTCTCGATCGTCCTGGTCTCCAACAGTCGACCGGACCAGTTCCCATCCGAGGTGGAAGCGCTGCAGCGGAGGTGTGAATCTCGGGGACAGGCCGGGATGGCAGTGCATCAGAGGGATCGAGACCTGGCCGACGTGTTGGCCAAAGCAGGACTCCCACAGATCATCGATGAGGAGACGGAGTCGATCCGGGATGGCAAGGGGGAAGGCATGATCATCGGCCTCATCTACGCGCATCTGACGGGCTCCCAATACGTCGGGTTCATCGATGCCGACAACCACCTGCCCCAATCAGTGACCGAGTACGTAGACGCCTACGCAGCCGGCTTCCACCTGAGCACTGCCGCCGACTCGATGGTGCGGATCCGGTGGAAATCGAAGCCCAAGATGGTCGACGGCTCGCTGGTCCCGAAACGATCGGGACGAGTCTCCACCGTCACCAACCGTTATCTCAACCGACTCCTCGGCGCACATCTCGGACAGGAGGCGTCCACGGTGGAGACGGGAAACGCAGGCGAGCACGCCATGTCGCTCTCACTGGCACTGCGACTCCAACTGGCAGGCGGTTTCTCGATCGAGACTCAGGAACTAGTCGACCTGATCGAGCGATTCGGAGTAGGAGGCGACTCGAGCCAGAACGAACCGATCGAAGTCCGACAGTTGGAAACCCGCCATCCTCATCTGCACCTCGAACGGGACGCTCGCCACCTGGACGGAATGAAGCGGGTGTCACTGGCGGCCATTCATCGATCACCGGTCACACCGGATGCACTGCGCGCCGAGATCGAGGCTGAGTTGGGGGCGGTTCCGTCGTATCCGACCATCTACCCGCCCCTGGCAGAGCTGGACTGGGACCTCTTGCGACGCGAGATCCAACTGGAAGAATCAGCCGACCTCGCCGCTGCCCGAAGCCGCGCCGCGGAGGCATGACGCTCCGCCTGATCAAGCGGCGTCGAGTTTCCAGTGGCCCAGCGAGATCGGGGGAGCCGCTTCCACCACCACCCCATCCTCACCGCAGTAGGGGCAGGCGTCATCACCGATGAACCGGTGGCCCTCCCCCGTGCAGACCATGACGTCGTAGGCACGTTCCCAGATGACGTGGACATCAGCCATCTCGGTCCCGTATGTCAGTTCCTTCCATGCGAGCTCTGCCTGGTTCTGGTCTACGCCTGGGCCTAGCGCGATCTCGACCGCTATCGGGACTCTTCGATTCGTGAGGCGGATGAGGTCGTGGAGGACCTTGTCCACCAACTCTCTCTCGTACATCGCTACTCCTCGTATCACCGGCCAGGTACACCTCACGTCTACATCCCGCTAGGGGAACAGGTAAGGGCCGATGTGCCCGAACCGATCACAACCCGCTTCCGCTTGCGCTCGCCATGGCCGCCCTGTCATGGTGACGCCGTGACCGACGCGACGAGGCCGCTGGAGGAAGGATGTGTCTTCTGTGCCATCGCGGCCGGTGAGGCCGAGGCGAGCGTCGTGTTCGAGGACGACACCGTCGTCGCCTTCATGGACCTCCATCCCGTCGTCCCCGGTCATCTCCTCGTCGTACCACGTATTCACGCCGTGGGCCTCGAGGATCTGGACCTCGAAACCGGCCGTCACGTGTGGTCAGCAGCTCAGCAGATGGCTCGCGCCCTGAGGCGGTCGGAGTTGCGCTGCGAAGGCATCAACCTGCTCGTCTGCGACGGCGAGGCGGCATTCCAGACGGTGTTCCACTTCCACCTGCACGTCATCCCCCGGTACCCGGGTGACGGCTGGGACATCGTCCCGGCACCCCTCCAACGGGACAGGACACAACTCGACCACGACGCGCAACTGATCCGGGAGGCCATCACAGCTTCGAGCTGACGGTGCGTCTCCATCGTCGACCCCACTGACCACCCGGGGCGATGATGTTCGCGCCGAGCAGTTGCCGCCCCCGCGTGCCGAAGTCGCCGTGGGTAGGCTCGAAACACGACCGGAGGAGGAGTCGCTATGACGTCGGAGTACGTTTCGGGCATGAAGTGGCCGCGGTGGGCACTCCTCCTGTTCGGCTCGATCTCGGTTGTAGCCGGGGTCATGACCCTCATGTGGCCCGGAGTGACGATCCTGGTTCTCGTGGTCTTCCTGGGCATCGACATCCTCATATGGGGTTTGATGCTCGTCACCAACTCCTTCCGGACCGGAGATGGCCGGGTGCTGGGCATCGTCTTCGGAGTGCTGGCGCTCATCGCAGGAGCCTCGTTGTTCCTCCAACCCCTCCGGAACCTCGGGGCCGTGGTGATCGTGATGTCTGTGTTCTGGCTGGTAGGAGGGGCGATCGAGGTGATCGAGTCCCTGGTCGAACGCGGCAAGAACTGGGGGTGGGAGTTGCTCTCAGGTCTGGTCTCGGTCGGCGCCGGTGTCATCGCCGTGACTCGCCCAGCGCTGACACTGCTGGTCCTGGCGTTGGTGGCCGGCATCTGGATGATCGTCATCGGCTCCGTCAGGATCCTGGCCGCGTTCAGCAAACGGACCCCGGCGACCGCAACTGCGCCGATTCCGGCCTGAGGCTCCTGACGCCTTCAGCTAACCCAGCATCCTTCGACGCCGACCTCGCCGAGTCGACCCGGTTCAGAACGGCCAGAACACCGGTACGAGGAACACCGACGCGGCCATGAACAGAAGAAGCATCAGCAATCCGAACTTCCAGTAGTCACCGAAGCGGTAACCGGCAGGCTCCATCACCATGAGGTTGGCGGCGGTGGCGATCGGGGTGAGGAAAGCACCCGCGGCTGCGACCGTCAGCGACATCATGACGGGGCGGACGGAGATCCCCATGTCGGAGGCGGCGGAAATGGCGATGGGAATCATGATGAGTGCGGTGGCGGTGTTCGAGATGAGCTGGCCGAATACGGCCGTGATGATGAACAGGCCGAGTAGCAGTATGTGGGGTCCGGCGCCTCCCACGATCTCGACGAGGCCGCCGGCGATGTCTTCAGCCGCCCCGGACCGTTCGACGGCGACGGAGAGCGGAATCATGGCGGCGACCATGACGACGATGGTCCAGTTGACCGAGCGGTAGGCCTGTCGCATCGTGACCACCCGGGTGAGGATCAGTGCACCAACGGCGAGAACCGCGGCGACCGTGGGAGAGACGACAGAGGTGGCCAATAGGGCCACCATGCCCAGGGTGACGATGAGCGCTCGGCGTGAACCGGGCCCGAGCGGAAGTGCCTGGCGCCTGACCTGGGAAGGCTGGTCGATCAGCAGGGCGTCGGAGGGATCGAAGCGGT
>DATGPZ010000236.1:0-5683 GCA_035304485.1 Acidimicrobiia bacterium
GGGCGGCGACCACCTCGTCCCCTGCCCACGAGCCCTGGTACTGACGGTCCCATGCGATCTTCTTCTCACCCTCGATGATCACGCGTCCGGATCCAACCACCCACAGTCCCACGTCGCTGGCTACGGGGTCCATGCCGCCGCCGACGAAGGCTGACTCGTTCACTCCCGTGAAGCGCAGCACGTGCTCGATGTCTCCGTTCGCCGGTTTCATCACGAGCGTTCCACGGACGATCACGTTCCCGCCAGAGGTGATGGTGGTGTCGGTGTTGGGATTGAATGTCCAGGTCTCCCCGGCAGGAACCTCGAACCCGTTGGGATAGTGGGCGGAAGTCAGCGTCTCGTCAGCGGATGCCGGATTGGCGGCTATCAGGTAGGCGATGAGGAATGCCGAGCATGCGATGGCCACCATGAACAATGTGCGTGGCAACGCGATCCGTCGGACGTCGATACTCGTTTCGCCCCGATTGCCCATAGCCCCAACCCTTTCCACGGAAGAGGTCACGTTAGTGCAGGGCCGGTAGGCAAGTGGCGTGCCTTGCAAGAGCGGGCGGTCGGCGCCTAGGCAACCCGCTCGAACCGTGGTATCCACGATCCCACATGGAAGACTCGAACCTCGTCCCGCCGGCCGATAGCCGTCCTACCTATCTATTCGTGATCGATTCCATCGGAGCGGGCGGGGCAGAGCGTTCGCTCGTCGAGCTCGTGCCTGCGGTGGCCGCCAGGGGGCGGAATCCGATCGTGGTGTGCCTCCGTAGTCGCGACGTGGGATTCGAAGACGACATGCGCGCCTCCGGCGTCGACCTCAGGTTCCTATCCGCATCCGGGCTCGTGGGCAAGGTCCGCGAACTGCGGCACATTGCCGAAGATGAGGCTCCGGCGCTCGTGTACTCCTCCCTGTTCGAAGCGAGCCTCGTCACCAGGCTCGCCACTGTCCGCATGGGAGTACCGGTCATGGTGAACTTGGCAAACACCTCCTACGACCCCGTTCGACGCCTCGACCCCAACATCAGTTGGTGGCGATTCCGCCTGGTACAGGAGGTCGACGGATTCCTGTCCCGACACTTCACCGACCACTTCCACGCCGTGAGCCAAGCCGTGAAGGACTCTGCAGTGGCGAGTCTCCGTATTCCTCCAGCGAAGATCACGGTCGTCCACAGAGGTCGAGATCCGGAGCGGATCGGACAACGAACACTCGAGAGACGAAAGAGGGTACGAGAGGCTCTTGGGATCGATGATGATGCACCGGTGCTGGTGACCGTCGGGCGTCAGGAATTCCAGAAAGGCCACCGATACCTGATCGAGGCCATGCCGAAAGTGCTCGAGCGGTATCCCCGAACGCGGCTACTCATCGCTGGACGTCAGGGAGCGGCGACGTTCGAACTCGAGTCAGCGGTGGCCGAACTCCGTGTCTCCAACTCCGTCACCCTGCTGGGTCATCGCCCAGACGTCACCGACCTGATGGCCGCTGCCGACCTGTTCGTGTTTCCTTCCCTGTTCGAAGGCCTGGGGGGAGCACTCATCGAAGCCCTAGCCCTGGGCCTTCCGATCGTGGCTAGCGACATCCCTCCGGTGCGCGAGGTGGTCGGCGATGATCCCGTCGGCGATCTGGTGCCGCCGCGCAATGCTGCGGCGTTGGCGGACGCTTTAACGGCGCTCCTGGACGAACCCGAGCGGCAGCGGAGCTACGCCGAAGCCGGCCGGTTACGCTTCCAGCGCATGTTCTTGGCAGAGGACGCGACTGCCCGGTTGGTCGACCTTCTCGACGAGGTGGCGGGACTAGCGCCAGGACGGTCAGCGCAGTCGCGGAGCGGATGAGTTCGGCGAGGCGGTCGCCAAGAACCTGGTCGCAGTCGCAGCCATCACCAAGACAGGAACCACGACCACCAGAGCCGCGGACCCCGTCTCGAACATCCCTGCCACACGTGAAGCGAGCAGCACCGCGACACCATGGACAGCGAACAAGTACCAGCGCCTCTCTGCCAGCAGCTGGGTGATGAAGAGTGCGCCAGCGAAGGCGCCGATGGTTCCCCAGCCGCCGATGATCGAACCGGCCCGGGCCGAGCCTCCTTCAGCGATTGCCCACGCCAACGCTCCCGCCACGGCATAGGCGCCTCCGGAGCCGACGATGGATCGGGCCTGGGGCCACGCCGTGAACGTGAGGGGCGTAAGCGCACCTAAAAAGGCTGCCGCGATCTCTGTGTCGGGCACCGTGGCCCACACGCCGAACGCAGTGCCGGCAACCATCAATGCAGAGATGCCGGTGCCGGTGGTCGCCGCCGCCATGCGCGCCACTAGCCATCCGCCGATCCCGATGAAGAGCATGGTCCCGACTCGGACCCACCAAACGTCTGGGATGCCTTCGGTCAACGCCACCGCCGCGGATCCACCGCCGATGAGGAACACACCCCACCATCGCCCTCGGCCCATGAGCTCTCCACCGAGGGCCAAAGCTGCAATCCCCAACGCCACCAGAGGGCCAGCAGCGACGAAAGGCCACGCCCCTCCGACGACGCATGCAGCGGCGATCACGCCCCAGGCAGGGACCGGTCGCCAACGGCTCGGCGCGAACAGAATCATGCAAGCGCCCACGAGGCCCCAGCCGAGTCCGGCCAGGAACTCGTCCTGGCCGACCAGTTCGATCAGAGTGAGGGGATTCATGGATCGTCCAGCCCGATCACTGAGCAATGATCGCCTCGGTGGGGCAGCGTCCTACGGCACCCATCCGTCAGTATCATCGATGCAGCGTAGACCAAGGGTGGGCGGGACAATGCGACTCTGTTCTGTCGGCATCGTTGCCGCGGTTGCGCTCGTCTCCTGCACGCCAGTCGTATCGGAGGTCGATCCTTCGACACTGTCGACAACGGTCCCTGTTTCGTCCTCTGAAAGCGTCATCGGTCCGGCGTCCAGCACGCCTGCAACGGTTCCCCGAACCGCCTCTGCGGGAGAGGTTGCCAGCGAAAGGGCGTGCGACGGCCGGCCCGGCGGGGCGTTCGCCGACGGTGCCGAGGTCACGCTCGAGCGCATCGGTCAGGGGAGTGGCTGGGAGCTGTACGCCGCCGAGTACCCGTTGCCCGGTCCGACCGAGGGACTGTGGTCGCAATGGGGCCAGGGGATCGTGTCATCGGTCGACGGTCACCACTACTCGGCCCTCGGGGACCACCTCGGACCCGACGGCAACTCGTACATCTACGAATACGACCCCTCGACCAGGACGCTGGCTCGAATCATGGATGTTCTCTCCCTGACCGATCACCGATCGGGAGCATGGGGTTACGGCAAGATCCACGCTCAGATGGTGGAAGACGCCTGCGGTTCGATCTGGACCTTCACCTATTGGGGAACCCGCACCGACATCCGGTACGGAGACGGGTACGAGGGGGATCTGCTCTTGGAGATCGACCCGAACACGAGGGAGGTACGCAACCACGGTGCCCTCGTAGGCGAGCGGGGAGTTCCTTCGCTGATCGCGACCCCCGATGGCCGCTACTTGGTGGGCGAGAGCGTCGAGGCCGACACCGACGACGGAGATCTGGTGGTGATCGACACCCAGACTGCGTCGGTCGTGCAAACCATCGACGATCCCGGACACGTCGGGTTCAGGGCCCTCGCCCTCGACGGTGATGGGAGGGTGCTCTACTCGGTGGAAGATCGGAGCCTGATGGCGTTGACACCTTCGACCGGCGAGACAGTCGACACCGGTGTCGACGTCCCGGGCGAAGGGCCGGAGTTCCTGCGGGCGGTGACTCCGCTGACTCCCGACGGGAGGTTCTTCGGAGTCAATCAGTATGGCTACGAACTGTTCGCAGTCGATGGCACTGGGTCGCTCGAGGTCATCGGTGACGCCCGCGAGTACACGGCGTCACTGGCGATGACGCCGGACGGCGACCGGCTGTTCTGGATGCCGGGTGCCCATGGCGATGCCTGGCAACTCGATGGGTCGATCCTCGAACTCGACACCGCGACTGGCGACACGAGGGAGGTCATCTCGCTGGTGGAGCCGTTCGAGGATGCCTTCGGCCTGCTACCTGGCGGGACATACTCGATCAACTACCACGAAGGCAGCCTGATCGTGGGGGTCAACGCTTCGCCACTCGACGACGACTCGGGATTCGGCACCGTCGTGCTGGTCGTGATAGAGGGCGTGTGAGGCTTTCGATCCTGGTGCTCGTCGCGGTGCTGGGGGCATGCAGCGCCCCATCCGAGTCGAGTCCCGATTCGACGGCTGGCACGACCGACATGTCGCCCTCCGTGGTGGCTCTTCCCGTTCCGTCCACCGACACGTTCCCAACCGTTGATCAGGAGGTTCCAGACAACCAGTCGTCGGGTCTGGTCTGTTGGTCTGCGCCCGTAGAACCCGGTTCAGGTGAGATCGCATTCGAGGACGTGACGGAGGCGTACGGGCTGGTCGAACCGCTCACGGGCATGTATGGGCATGCGGCCGCTTTCGGTGACCTGAACGGAGATGCGCATCCCGATCTCGTGGTCGGCACGTTCGCGGATCGCCCGACCGAAGAGTACGCCATTCGGGGCGCAGACGGTCCAACCCCCGACCGGGTCCTTCTCGGAGGTGAATCGTATCGGCCTCTGGAGTTCGATACGCCGGCGGGTAGGACATCGGGGTCGGTCCTGGCCGACCTCGATGGCGACGGTGATTCCGACCTGGTGCTCGTCAGGAACGGAGAAGAACCTCCAGCGTCGGTGATCTTCGCCAACCGCGACGGGAAGCTGGAGGCGGTGGCCGAGCCCTTGCCCGTTCCCTTCAACGGGCGGACGCCCGCCGTCGCCGACTTCGATGGGGACGGTCTCCTCGATCTCTATGTTTCCGAGGATCGGTACGGCGGGATGGGTGGCGTGCTGCTCCGCAACGAGGGCTCGTTCCGGTTCACTGACGTGACGGAGGGGTCCGGTCTGGGCGGAGTCTTCGCACTCGGAGCCACTGCGGCCGACCTCGATCGCGACGGCATCCCCGACCTCGTTACATCGGATCGGATCTTCTTCGGAAACGGCAACGCCACTTTCGAGGAGTGGACGCCGGAGGCTCTTGGCTGGGAGCAGGTAGGTCCCGACGACGATCCCGCCGGGGTCGCAACTGGCGACTACGACAACGATGGCCTTCTCGACGTCGTGATCGGGCAGCACTATCGATCGATCGTCGAAGAGGGAGCGGAAGTGCCGGTCCGCCTCTTTCGCAACCTCGGTGACCGTGTGTTCGAGGAAGTGACCCAGACAGTCGGGCTGGTCCCCTTGCCGACCCTGACACCCCACGTCGAGTTCGCCGACATGAACAACGACGGCTGGTTGGACATCGTCGCCTCGGGATCCGTTCGGGACGGGTCGGCTCCGATAGTGCTCGTCAACCGGGAGGGAGCCTTCGAACTCCCTGAGGGTCTAGGGGCGCCCCACTACTGGGTCGGGGCTCCGGTGGCGGACGTCGATCTCGATGGGCGGCTGGATGTGTTCGGTCTCGAATGGGAGCCTTCGCTTCCCAGCCGGCTGTTCCGAAACGTCACCCCAGGTGGACATTGGCTCCAGGTTTCGGTTACTGACCCCGTCGGTGGTGTCGGGTCGGCCGTGGAGGTATTCGCCAACGACGGAGCCCTGCTGGGATACCGCGAGATCGGTGCAGCTTCTGGCTACTCGTCGGGCAAGCCGGCCGTCGCCCATTTCGGTCTGGGCGACGTCG
>DATGPZ010000237.1:0-2840 GCA_035304485.1 Acidimicrobiia bacterium
CGAACTCGATCGACCCGGCGGTGGGTTCCAGCAGACGCACCAGCATCCGCCCGGTCGTGGTCTTCCCACACCCCGACTCCCCCACCAACCCGAGGGTCTCTCCCCTGGCGATCTGGAAGGAAACCCGATCGACCGCGGATATGGACGAACGGTGGCGCCCCAGCAGCGGTGTCCCCGTCGCGTACCGGACCGACAGGCCCTTCGCTTCCACCATGGGCGGGGCGACGGCGAGGGCTTTCAGGGTCATGACGGGATCCGATCCTCCACGGGCGTTCTTCCGAACTCATCGCCCCGACGGAACGACACCCAGCACGCAACCCTGTGATCGACGTGGGCCGCATCGACAGGGTCGAGCGGCGGGGTCTCCTGCCGGCACCGATCCATGGCGAACTCACAGCGTGGAGCGAAGGGGCAGCCCCGGGCCTTCGCCGAGAGGATCGGTGGCGTCCCCTCAATGGTCTGAAGGCGCCGTGGCAAGTCGCCGTCGACACGCGGGATCGACGCCAAGAGGCCACGGGTGTACGGGTGACTCGGGCGGGCGAACAGCTCGGCCGCGGCAGATGTCTCCATGACCCGGCCGGCATACATGACGTTGATGGTGTCAGCCATGTCAGCCACCACGCCGAGATCGTGGGTGATGAGGATCATCGCCATCCCCAGCTCCTCCTGGAGCCTGGTTATGAGTTCCAGGATCTGCGCTTGGACGGTGACGTCCAGCGCCGTGGTCGGCTCATCGGCGATGAGCAGCTTCGGCTCGCAGCTGATCGCCATGGCGATCATCACCCGTTGCCGCATGCCGCCGGAGAACTGATGCGGGTAGTCGTCGACCCGCTTCTTCGGGGCGGCGATCCCCACCATACCCAGAAGATCGACGGCCTTCCTCCGTGCGGCGGCTCGGCTAAGTCCGTGGTGACGCTGGACCGTCTCCGCGATCTGCCATCCGACCGTGAGCGAAGGATTGAGCGACGACATCGGATCCTGAAACACCATGGCGATGCCGTCGCCGCGGATGTCCCGCATCTGCGAGGGCGGGAGAGACGAGATGTCGACGCCGTCGAAGATGATCCCGTCCGATCTCACCTCGGCCGGAGGAGACGGAAGGAGACGCATGATGGCGAGGGCGGTGACCGACTTGCCCGAGCCCGACTCGCCTACGACCCCCAGCGTCTCTCTCGGCCCGAGCGAGAACGAGAGGCGGTCGACGGCCCGCACCGTCCCTTCAGGGGTGTGGAACAAGACGCTGAGGTTCCGGACCTCTAGGAGCTTTCGACCGTCAGCCATCACTCTCCTGATCGGTTCTGCCATCCCGCATGGAGATCAACAACTGGGCGAGGTGCACGACCGCGGCCGGCATGGAGATGGTCTCGAGCTTCACGAGGTTGGTTCCCGGCTCGGCTATCTCTGCCGCGACATCGGACGCATGCGAGGAGTGGAGGATCCAGTCGCATCCCTTGAGCGCCTCTCGTGCCTTCTCGACGTCCTCGCTGGCGACGGCGACCAATTCGGACGCCCAGGTGAGGTGCTCCACCATGCTCCTGGTGTTGGAGAGAAACTCGGCCTCAACCAGTAGGCCGATCCGGGCGTCCTCCGGGATCTCCATGATCTTGCGCTTCACGTCATCGTGAAGCTCGACGGTCAGGCCAAACGTCGGGACGCCGTATCTCTCGCCGATCTCCCTGACTTGCGCGAACTGAGACACCATCGACACCAGGAGGTCGGCTGGGAGGTATTCCTCGAGCGCTCCGGGCTTGGTGATCGTTGGGAAATCCACACCTACCAGCTCGCAGCCGACTCCAGCAAGCCCTTCCTTGAGGAGGGTGACATATCGCTCGGCCACCGCCGGGTACCGGCCAACGAAGATGACCTTCGGACGGGTTCCATGCTGCCCGGCTTCGACGAGCTCCCTTACGGTGGCGACGATCTCCTCCGCGTCGAAACCGAGGACCTGCGCCTGCAGGATCGTCGGCAATAGGAGGTCTCGCAGCGCCCCGTCCTTTCCTTCGACCTCGATGTCGGAAGGGATCTCGAGACGAGCCACGAACATCCCGCGCCCGGGCTCGCTGACGATCAGGCCATCACGTTGTAGCTCGGAGTAAGTGCGTTGCACTGTTGCCGCCGCCAGCCCGAGAGCCTGCGCCGCCGCCCTCACGGACGGCAACGGCGCACCCTGGGGGAGGCGCCCCGTGGAGATGGCGTGGACGATGTGGTACTTCAGCTGCTGGAAAAGGGGAACCGGGCTCTGCCTTTCGAAATGGACCCGCAGCACATCGCTCTCGGGACCATCGATGGCGGAATCTCTCAGCGCGAACTGTCGGCTCATTGACTCCTCATCTCACTCCTGCAAGGCCTTCGCCTCGCATCCTCGGATCCAAGAGATCACGCACACCGTCGCCGACGAGGTTGAAGGCCAGGACCGTCACGCACAGCGCGGTTCCTGGCACCAGTGCCGGCCAGGGCGATATCTCCAGATACGTCTTTCCTGTACTCAGCATGTTGCCCAATGAGGGCGTCGGCGGCTGGATTCCCAGGCCCAGGAAGCTAAGCGAAGCCTCGACAAGGATCCCGAATGCGAGGCTGACCGTGAACTGGACGATCAGCGGGGCGATGATGTTCGGTCGGATGTGACGGCTGATCAGCCTCCAGTCGGTGGCCCCGATCGACCTAGACGCCTCGACGAAAGGCTGCGCCACCACGTTCATCGTCGACCCACGAGCAATGCGGGCGAAAGTCGGGATGTAGACGATCGAGATGGCGATGACCAGGTTGCGCACGTTGCTCCCGAGGAGGGCGACTAGAAGCAGTGCCAGAAGGATCGCCGGGAAGGCGAACAGCACATCCAT
>DATGPZ010000238.1:0-2871 GCA_035304485.1 Acidimicrobiia bacterium
TTCGTGACAACCGCAAAGATCTGTCTGATATGTGAGCCCAGGCTGTTCGACTATCTTCTCCGGCGTCCACGCAGAGACCCGGGGGTCTAGTCGTTGATTCGGGTGAAGGCCCGGTTGAATGCGGCCTCCGACTGGTACCCGAGTTCGGAGGCGAGGCGGGCGGCGGTGATGTCTTCTTCGCGCAGCCGTGACGCGGCGATGTTCATGCGCCAGCGGGTGAGGTAGGCGATCGGTGCTTCGCCGGTCAGCGCGGTGAAGCGGCTGCTGAACGATGACCTGGGCATCGTGGCGACCTGGGCGAGACGACCGAGGTCCCCGTCGTTGCGGATGGTGGTGGATCGCTTCGAGTACGCGACCGATCCTCTCGTCTTTGCGTGCACGCAACTAGGGCGTGTCTCCTATATGCGTGACCAGGTGATGCAGGCGGCCAGGAGGACGGCGGCGCGGTAGGTGGTGGCGAGTTTGTCGTATCGGGTGGCCAGTCCTCGCCATTGCTTGGCCAGGGCGAAGTGGCGTTCGACGACGTTGCGGCCTCGGTAGGCGGCAGCATCGAGCCCCGGTGGACGTCCGCCGCGTGAGGCTCGGCGCTTGCGGGCGGCGATCTCATCGGACTTCTGCGGGATGACGGCCTTGATCCCTCGCCGGGCCAGAGCCCGGCGGTAGGTGCCAGCGGAGTAGGCCTTGTCGGCGATGAGGGCCGCGGGCCGGGTGCGTGGGCGGCCAGGACCGATGCGAGGGACGTGGATGTCGTTCAGGACATCGGCGAGCAGGGCGCCGTCGTTACGGTGCCCGCCAGTGATCACCGCAGCCAGCGGCCGGCCGCGTCCATCGACTGCCGCATGGATCTTGGTCGTCAGCCCGCCTCGGGAGCGCCCGATCCCGTGACCTGCAGGTTCACCTTTCTCGGGCCCGGATTCCTTGTGATTCGCTCGTGCCCCCTGTGTCCTGATCGGGGCGAGTGGTGTTCGTGGCGTGCTGGTGGGCGCGAGTGATCGTGGCGTCCACCGAGACCATCCAGTCCACCTCCCCGGCCTCGTCGGCCTCAGCCAGCAGGTGGGCCAGGACGCGGTCCCAGGTCCCATCAGCGGCGTAGCGGCGGTGACGCTTCCACACCGTCTGCCAGGGCCCGAACTCCTCACGAGGCAGGTCCCTCCACGGGATCCCGGTGCGGTACCTGTAGGCAATCGCCTCGACCACTCGGCGATGATCACCGAACGGGCGCCCCCGCCGCCCGGCGTTCGAGGGCAGCAACGGCTCGATCCGGGCCCACTGTGCGTCAGAGAAGACCCGGTACCGCGAAGAGGAAGTCATGCCCACAGACTCCCGCGAGTCACACCTCAGCTATAGGAGACACGCCCTAGCCTGCAGGGGCCGTCGAGTCGTTGATGATCCAGGAGCGGATCGCCTGCACAACGAGGATGTCGGCAAGTCTGGTAGCGACGGCTTCACCTCCGAGCTGCGGGTGCGCGAGCTCGCCCGCCATAAGGCGCAGCGTGTCCTTGATCGAGGACGCCCCCGAGAGCGTATCGCCGCCGATGAACATCTGAAGCGCCCTGGGTTCCGTTCCGAGTCTCAGCAAGGAGAACCGGAGTATGCCCAAGAAGTTCAGCCCGGAGCTGCGTGACCGTGTCGTGCGCATGGTCTACGACCGCCAGGCACTCGAAGGTGGCCCACGATCGGAGTCGATCCGAGCTGTCGCGCCCCAACTCGGCGTTGGCATGGAGACGCTGAGGATCTGGTGCAACCGCTACGGGCCAGCCGAGCCCTCGGCCGGCCCCGCGGAGTCTCTCGAGGAGGAGAACCGCAGACTGCGTCGAGAGCTCGCCGAGTCCCGGCGGGCCAACGAGATCCTCAAGGCCGCCTCCGTGTTTTTCGCCAGGGAACTCGGCCACCCCACGACGAAATGATCGCCTTCATCGATAGGCATCGCGATCACTTCGGGGTCGAGGCCATCTGCCGCGTCCTGGGCGCGACGGAACGTGGGTTCCTCACCGCTCGCGGCTACCGTGCCGCGAAGCAGCGCCCGGCATCGGCCAGAGCGGTCCGTGACGAGGTGCTCGTCGAAGAGATCCGTCGGATTCATGCCGAGAACTACGGCGTCTACGGGTATCGGAAGATGCATCACGCGATGCGCCGTGCCGGATGGGAAGTCGGCCGCGACCAGACCGCTCGGCTGATGAAAGCTGCTGGTCTGTGCGGGATACGCCGTGGTCGAAAGGTGTTCACGACGAGCCCTGCTGGTGGCCTGGACCGTCGTCCTGATCTGGTCGAGCGGAACTTCACGGCTGCCGGACCGAATCAGCTCTGGGTCGCTGACATCACCTACGTCCGGATCCCGTCCGGGTTCTGCTACACCGCGTTCATCACAGACGTTTTCACGCGAAGGATCGTCGGCTGGGCAGTGGCCACCAGCCTCCGCACTGAGGCACTGCCACTGCAGGCTCTCGAGCAGGCCCTCCAGACCTCCCCGGCAGAAGCGTCTCGGACTGGGCTGATCCATCACAGCGATAGGGGCAGCAACTACGTCTCGCTGGCCTACTTCGATGCGCTGATCACCGCCGGAGTCCAGGCCTCGGTCGGATCCGTCGGAGACAGCTACGACAACGCCCTCGCTGAGACCGTCAACGGCCTCTACAAAGCCGAGCTCATCCACCGACGCCGCACCTGGCCCTCAGCGACCGCCGTCGAGATCGCCACTCTGGACTGGGCCACCTGGTGGAACACGAAGCGCCTGCACGAAGCACTCGACTATCGCCCCCCGGCCGAAGTCGAAGCGTCCTACACTCACCCCAGGACGACCGCGCCCGCGACCGTCTAACCACGGAACGGAACCCAGGGCGCTTCAATGGTCCGCAGGATCTCCCCACCCCG
>DATGPZ010000239.1:0-4957 GCA_035304485.1 Acidimicrobiia bacterium
GAGGTCCAGACGATCGGCGGAGCGGAGACGTTCACGATCGTCGGCCTGGCCAACTTCGGCACCGAGGACAACCTGGCCGGAGCCACCATCACCGCCTTCGAGTTGCGAGAAGCGCAGCGTCTCTTCGACATGGAGGGCCGGCTGAGCAACATCGACGTGGTCGCCGCAGAGGGAATGACCCAGGACGAGATCGTCGATGCCCTCGCCGCCACCACACCGGAACGGGTCGAGGTCGTCACCGGCGACCAGCAGACACAGGAGGAGATCGACGAGTTCACCGAGGGTCTCGGCTTCCTCTCCACCGCCCTCCTGGCCTTCGCCGGTGTGGCCGTTTTCGTGGGAGCATTCGTGATCCAGAACACCTTCCGGATCACCGTCGCCCAACGGGTCCGGGAGCTGGCCCTGCTGCGGGCGGTGGGCGCCACCGCGGCCCAGGTGACCCGTATGGTCCTGATCGAAGCGGCCGCCCTCGCCGTGTTCGCCTCCGCTCTCGGGGTCGGGGTCGGCATCGGCGTGGCCGAACTGATCAAACAGGGTATGGAACTGGTCGGCATCGGCGTCCCCGACGGCCCCCTCACGGTGATGCCCCGAACCGTTGTGATCGCCATGAGCGTGGGTGTCCTCGTCACCCTGGTCAGCGCCCTGGTCCCTGCTCGCCGCGCCGCCGCCATTCCCCCGGTCGCCGCCATGTCGGAGGCCGCCGCGAGGACCACGCGGAAGTCGCTGCGAACGCGGGCGATCGCCGGCTCCAGCCTGGCCCTCCTCGGAGCGGCGCTGATGCTGGGCGGGCTGCTGTTGGAGAACGGAGCATCGCTGGCGTTGGCCTCGGCGGGAGCCGTCGGGCTCTTCCTGGGCATGTCGACGCTGGCCCCACTGCTGGCCGGACCGGTGGCGAGGCTCCTGTCGGCACCCCTGCGCGGGATCACCGGCAAGCTGGCCCGGGAGAACACCATCCGCCAGCCCCGGCGCACCGCCTCGACCGCCTCGGCCCTGATGATCGGCGTGGCTCTCGTTGCCTTCGTTTCGATCTTCGCCGCCTCGCTCAAGGCGTCGGTAGGCGACAGCATCGGCGGAGCCTTCCCGGCCGACCTTTCGCTGACCTCGACCAATCTCACCATCGGGGTCAGCCCCGCCGCACTCACCGAGTTGGGAGACGTCGACGAGGTCGCCACCGTCTCCGCCGTCCACGCCGGAACCTTCACCATCGGCGGCGAGGAGGTGACCGTGGCCGGGGTCGACCCGGCCACGATCGCCGAGGTCTACGACATGGAACCCTCGACCGACCCGGCGGCCCTAGCCGAGGGAATGATGGTCGCCGGCTCCGCCCTGGCCGAGAACGGCTGGGTCGTCGGCGACACGGTCACGGTCGAGTACGCGGCGACCGGCGCCGCCGCCACCGAGATCGTGGGGACCTTCGAGGACCAGAGCTTCGCCGGCTACCTGATCTCGGAGGAGGCCTTCATCGAGAACATCGGTGACGACCAGATCATGATGGCTCTGGTCGGTCTCGCCGACGGCGTCACCCTCGACGACGGCAAGGAGGCAGTGGAGACGGCCCTGGACGGGTTCCCCACCCTCACCGTCGGCACCAAGGCCGACTTCATCGCCGACGCTGAGGCGCAGGTCGACCAGATGGTGGCCCTGTTCTCGGGTCTGCTCGGGCTGGCCCTCGTCATCGCCCTGCTCGGCATCGCCAACACCCTGGCCCTGTCGATCGTGGAGCGAACCCGCGAGATCGGACTGTTGCGGGCGGTTGGGATGAGTCGCCGCCAGATCCGGACGATGATCCGCGGGGAGGCGATCCTGATCGCCCTCTTCGGCGCCCTGCTCGGAGTCCTGATCGGCTCGGTCGTCGGCTACGGCGTGGTCAGCGCCCTCGCCGACGACGGCCTGGGAACGTTCCTGTTGCCGGGCGGCCAGCTCGTGGTCTGGCTGGTGGCAGCCGCAGGAGCCGGGGTCCTCGCCTCCGTGGGCCCGGCCCGCAAGGCCGCCCGCCTCGACGTGCTGAAAGCGATCTCTCACCAGTAGGCGGGGCAGGCCCGGTTCCGTGATGCGACGGTGCCGTCCCCGGACGGCACCGTCGGCCGCTCGAGCAGATGGCGGCCCGACCCTTCCGAGACGTGCCATGCGGAAGGGGAGAGCACGAGCGCCGCAGGTGGCGCGACAGGGCGGCGGGTCGGTCCCCCCAGGACTTCTCCCGACCAAGTTGGAGTCCGCCGTTCAGACCACTTCGGCGGTTTTCCACCAGGCGATGGTGAGCCAGGCGCCCATGGGCCGACCGTCGGAGCCAGGGCCGACTGGAATTGGTTCAGCGTGAGGACTCCTTCGGCCCCGACGACCGCCAATAGGCCGGGCACGGCGAAGGGGAACCAGGTCGGTGCACGGTGGAACGGCTGAGGCGTGACATGGGCCTCCAGGGGGTCGTGAGAGGCAAGGCCCGCCGGACAACCATCCCGGCCGATGATGCGGCCCGGCCGGCTGATCTGGTCGACCGCCACTTCGTCGCTTTAGCTCCGAATCGGTTGTGGGTGGCGGATCTGACCTATATGCGGACCTGGTCAGGACTCGTGTATGTGTCATTCATCACCGACGTGTTCTCCCGCCGTATCGTCGGCTGGCAGGCCTCTCGTTCGCTGAGAACCGACCTGTGCCCGGCCTCATGCAGCTGATTCGCTCCAACACCGCCGAAGCCCTGTCGGCGGGTGAGGTGGTGTCAAGGCCACGAACACCATGAGCAGATTGTCGCCCAACGAGGGCTGGCGCATGGGAGACTCATTGACCATCCCGGTGACCTCGCCCGCCGGGCTCAGAGCCAGATTGGCCCGGTTTAGTTCGGTTCCGAACGATTTGGAGAGACGATGGATCCGACCACAAGCGGCGGCACCCTGCTCCGTGATCTGGGCGACCCGTACAGCTCCCGGTTGGCCGTCCGGATCGCCACCTGAATCGGGATGATCGCCTGATCCCGCAGCTGACGCGCCGACGAGAGACGGGGTTTGGCGGCGTAGTAGATGGACGGAGCGAACTGGAGGGTCTCATAGATCGACTGGACTTCTAACTCGTCACGATGATCGTCGACGAACGACACCATCACCTCAGTGGGCGGTCGAGCTAATGGCAGTCGTGGGCCGGTCCTTTGGGCATGCTCACGTCGGCGGCTGCCGGGTCAGCACTAGGTCGAGTGGCACTTCGAGTACTTGGCGGAGATCGTGTGCCCGGTGGCTGTCGAGAGACGTGGATGGCTGGTGGGATGACGTGCCATTGAGCACTGGGCCATTAGCAAGCCGCATCGTCTCGTGCGCCAATCAACGATCGAAAGGAAAGCAATGATGTCTGCTGCTGTGTTCGTGGGACACGACTGGGCCGAGGATCATCATGACATTCATATCGAAGACATGGACGGCATGCGGCTCCACGCGTGCCGTCTCGACGACGGTGTGGAGGGGTGAGACGTTTTCATTCAGTCCTCGCCGAGTTCGCCAATGACCCGTCGGAGGTGCTGATCGCCTCCGAGACTGACAGGGGTCTGTTCATCACGGCTATGGTTTCGGCCGGCTACCGGGTGATCGCGATCAACCCGATGTCGACTGCGCGATACCGAGAGCGCCACTCGACGTCAGGAGCGAAGTCCGACCGTGGCGACGCACAGACCCTTGCCGCGATCGCTCGTCTCGATGGACTCAACCATCGGCTCCTCGAACCCGACAGCGTTCTCGCTGATACGATCAAGCACACTGCGCGGGCACACCAGAACCTGATCTGGACCCGGCAACGCCAGCTCAACCAACTCCGATCGGTCCTACGGGAGTTCTTTCCCGCCGCGCTGGCGACGTTCCCAGAGCTGGCGCACAGCGACTGCCTGGCAACCTTGGCGATTGCGCCGACCCCAGCCATCGCCACGAAGGTCACCTCTGCTCGAATCGCCGCAGCGCTTCGACGCGGAGGCCACAAACGCGGACCCGACGCCAAAGCCCCCAAGATCCGAGCGGCACTCCGAGCCGAGGCGCTGCGCGCGCCCGAACAGCTCGAAACCGCGATGGGATCACACGTGCTGGCACTCGTCGCCGTCGCCACCGAGCTCTCCCACCAGATCGAGCGGCTCGAGACCGAACTCGATGCCCTGCTCAACCAACACCCCGACGCGGAGATCATCCGCTCGATACCAGGTCTCGGCACCAAGCTCGGCGCTCGCCTCCTCGGAGAATTCGGCGACGCCCCAGAGCGATTCCCCGACGCCCGGAGCCGCAAGAACTATGCCGGCACCTCACCCATCACCACAGCCTCCGGCCACAGCCACGTTGTCATCGCCCGCCGTACCGCAACAGTCGACTTGCTGACACCTGCCACCAATGGGCATTCGCTGCGATCTCTCACAGTCACGGAGCGCGAGCGTTCTACGACGAACGCCGCAGCCAAGGCGACAGCCACAACCGTGCCCTACGAGCCCTCTCGAACCGGCTCGTCGGCATCGCCCATGGGTGTCTCACCCACCAAACTCTCTACGACGAGCACACCGCCTGGGGGCACCGCTACCAACTCGCCATTTGACTTTTATCCGGGTGGGATGACCCGAAGAAATGCGCCGACGCCTTGCGAAGAACCTCGTTCGCTCCCCGCAGCTCCCGAACCTCACGCTGCAGTTTCTCTATCATCTCCGACTCTGCCGTCGCTATCCCCGCCGACTCGCCCCGGTCGATCTCATCTTGTTGGGGCCCCGCTTCGACTTGGGCTCGCGGAACAGGTCCACCATTCGGCCAAGCAGGCGACTCGGCACGCCCACCTTGCTTGCAGCCGCACCCTGCCAACTCGCGGCCAACCAGACCTGGAGACCCTGGTTCCCCTGTGATCGAACCAGACGCCGAGGTGACGAGACCACCGCGCGTGGTTCTTGACCACTTATTGCGGCCACCTTTAGGATCGGTGAGCCGCCTCTCATGGAAGGCCGATGCCCCCGACT
>DATGPZ010000240.1:0-4898 GCA_035304485.1 Acidimicrobiia bacterium
TGTCGGAGCGAGCCAAGAACTCCTTGCGCCGGTGGTCGGTGGCGAGCACTGCGTCCGCTGCGTCGGCCAGCCAGGCGACCCAGTCGAATCCCGACACACCGATGCCTTCTCGCAGGTCGACTCCGAAGCCCTTCGTGTAGGCCTCGACGTCGGACAGCATCTCGTCGAGTTCCTCGCCCTGGACCTCCTTGGCTTCGATCGGCAGGTCGCCTTCCTCGATGCCGCCGCCCCGGGCTTGGTAGTCGGCTTTTCCGATCTGGCGTCGTCCGCTCCCTCGGCTGGCGAGTTCCTTTTCGGCTTGGGTGAAGCGGACGTCGGCGTAGCGGAGGAAGATCAGCCCGAGGACGGGGGTCGAGTACTGGGAGGCGGCGAGCGACGAGTTGGCTCGCAGCTGGTCGGCGGCTTTCCAGAGCCGGTTCTCTAGTTCACGCAGCTTCTCGGCTTCGGTCATATGCGGTCCGATCCTGGTAGATCGCGGCAGGTCCTGTCCATAGGTCCCCAGTTGTGCATCGGTCAGCAGTCAGCAGGCCTTCACCCGTAGGTACGCACGAGCTGAATCCTGGCACGACCATCTCCGACCGGTCTCCGCAGGCTGACCGGATCTGTGCTTCTCTGCCCGTTGTGGGCACCCTGCTTGGCGGTGATTGCCAGCCCGGGCCGTGGTCGGACGGTCCGTTCCACACGACCAGAAGAGAAAGGAGTTTGTCGTGTGGAACAAGACGTATGACTTCGACGCTCACCTGGCGGTGGGCGAGCGCCTCGAGATCCTCGCCATGGATCCTGTCTTCAGGGTGCTGGGCGATGAGGTGGGCCGCGTCGCCGCCGGGTACGGGAAGAAGACGAAACCTGCCGCCACAGATGCGGTGGGGATGTTGGTGTTCGGGGCGGCGACGGTGCTGTTCGGAAACGACCGGGCCGCCCACGGAGAGCTCAGATACCAGTGGCCTCTGATCAGGAAGGCGTTGGAGGCAGTGGGCATCCCCACGTCGGATCGTCCACCCAGCCCTCAGGCTTGGCGGTACTTCCGCAAGAAGTATCTGGAGAACCCCGAGCTGATCCAGTCGCTGCGCTGCATCGCCCGAGAAATGTGGTTGGGGTTGGCTCAGCGCATGGGGATGTTCCCCACCCAACCGGAAGACTACGACTGGCTGCATCCAGATCACCGCAACACCTTGTTCGCTGACGGCACCTGGGTCCGCCCTGCGTCCGGGGTGGAGGTGACACGCCGGGGGAAAACCCAGCGTTCCCGCGCGAAGTCGGGCAGGAAGCGGCTGTCGGAGGATGTGGACGTGTCGGGCGCGAACTTCGGATACCAGCACACGGTCGTGTCAGCTCGTCTCCCAGTCGAGCGGATGCGGCTGATCATCGACATCGGACGCGCCGCGCCGAGCCGGGACGTGAAAGTGGCGCTTGATTCTCTGTTCTGGGCGAAGACCCAACTGGGGGACCGTCTGCGGCATTTCGCCTACGACCGGGCTTTGAGTGCGAAGGAGGACATCACGCGGGTCATCCGCGCGGGCATCCTTCCACTGTGCAAGCCCAGCAACGTCGACGCGTTTGACGACTGGAAGGCGCTGCCGCGACACAAGATCCGAAACGACAAGGCGATCGCCTTCTCATACAAGTTCGGTGAATGCTTCCACGACCTGTGCTTTGACGCCGGGATGCTGTGGGACATGGAGACTCGCGCCGATGGCCGCTACTACCTGAAACGGGCCGACCATTTGGCCGTGAGGCGGGTTCGGCGCGCCGATGGCAGCTACGACTTCGAGGTGGACCTGCGGCTGTACTGCTCCCGAGGCGGCGATCACACCTTCACCTGGTCCCTCACCGGGAATGTCGAGCGGCTGGGGAAACGCCCGCTGAATCTCGCTCCGCATCTGCGTCCGATCCCCATCGCCGACAAGGACCGTGCCGGCCCGGCGTTGGGTATCCGCCAGACCGCCGAGGCCATGTTCCGGTATCTCAAGGACTACATGGGGAAGGGCAACCGTGCCGGGTCGTTCTCGGCGCTGGCGCACGAGATCGACATGCTGCTGTTGGCGGTAGCTCACAACGCCCTGGTGTGGAGGGAGTACTGCCAGGAACACAGCAGCCAGCAGGCCTTGGCGACGCCGCAGTTGCCGCCGCTCGCCGCCTGACAAAACACCTCTACAAGGGACGAGAGCCCTCGGATACGTCCGAGGGCTCGTTCTGTCTTCGGGGTGACTGCCAAGGGTTGGGGCGGCGGGGACGATTTGCACCGGTATCTCCATTGCCGGCGCGGATCGCCGCGAAAGGTGGAGGTCGACAAAAGAATACGCCGCCCCACTCGAGTGGGGTCTCGGCTCACAACACAGGCAACACAAGAACGCCCGCCCTCCGGGGCGGCTGACGAACGGAGGCTGTCATGTGTGGAGTCGGATCCCACTCAGGTCACCTGGACATCGACGTCAGTGATCGGATCGGCGCGTTCCTCGACTGTGCCGAAGAGATCCTGGAACGCGTTTTCGACCCGGGGTCGGAAGCCTGGTTGAAAGAAGCACTCCCGGAGTTCGCCCGCCGGCACGCGGAAATCCCTGAGGAGATCAGCGAGCACTACCTGCTGACCGAGCACTTCGAGAGAATCTGCTCCTTCGTCCTGGATCTGCTCGCCGACACCGGAGCTGCGGCATGAGCGCGCGTCCTCTCCATCAGGAATCCGTGGTCCTCGATCGCTCGGAAGCCTGGGTCACGCTCCACGTCACATCTCCAACTGTGGTCGACTTCCTTCGGTCGGTCGACCCGGCCGCTCGAGTCGCAGAAGCTCAGCGGCTCCTCGACCTCGGCGTGGAGACGGCTCGTCGGGCCGCACAACGCGCCGACGAGGTAGCCCTCACCGACGTGAAGACGTCGATCAAATCGGTGCTGGACACCGTCCGGGAGGAAGTGGCTGCGTCTCTGCGGCAGCTGACGGAGCTGACTGGAACGACCAGCGACCGACTGGCGACGGAATCGAACCGCTTCTCGGAATCGCTGGAAGGAGCGCTAGCGGACCTGCCTACCCAGGTCCGCGAAGCGATCGCCCAAGCGACATCCGACGTCGAGTTGGCAGACGTCGTAGCCGAGGTGATAGCCGGCGACGACTCACCCATCGGCCGGCTTGAGGCGCGCATCAGCGAGGGCCTCGACCAGGTGCGGGCCTCCCACGATGTCGCATTGGGTGCAGCCCTCCAACAAGTCACCGCAGTAGCCGCCACGCTGAGCGGGATCAAAGGCGCCATCGAACAGAGGGACCGTTCCCCAGCCGGCGGCGCCGACTACGAGGCAACCATCGAGAACGCGCTGACCGTCGCCGCTTCACGTTGGTCTGACCGAGTGGACGACGTCCGCCACATCGCCGGACGCGGCGGCTCCAAGAAGGGCGACTTCGTCGCGGAAGTGGCCAACGGGACCACTCCGACGCGGATCGCCGTCGAAGTAAAACGCGTCGAGACAGGGCTGTCCGCTGTCAAAGCCGAAACCCTCCTCGAAGAGGTCGCCGAAGCACGCGACGCCCACGCCGTGCTCCTGGTGTGCGCCCATCCACAGGGCATGCCGGCCGGGCTCCGAAACGGCGAAGCCCTGGGCATGGTCGGCCGCCGAGGACTGGCCGTGTGCGTTCCGCCCGACGGCGACGCAGACGTGCTGGCGGTGGCGTACTCCCTCGCCCGCACGATGGCAGTGGCAGCCGCCAACAGCGGAAACCGCCAGCACCCCGACATAGACCTCGACTCCGCCCGGTCTGCTTTCGAGCAGGCAAACCGGCGCCTGCGCGGCCTCCAAGACATCGAGAGAGCGATCACGAGAACCAAGAACGATCTCGCCGGACAGATCCGCCAACTCGAAAGGCTCCGCTCAGACCTCATGACTGACCTGCAGCAGGCGGTCGACGCCATCACACCTCCCTCATGACCTGTCCCGATCCAGCAACCCGACCGCTGACCAAGGAGATGCACATGGCGACCGAACTGAACCAGCTCACAACCCAGGTAGTGGAAGCCTGGCGAGAAAGCGGCGACCTCACCGACCAGACCGTCACCCGAATGGGAGAGATCGCGTGGCGTTTCACCCGCAGGCTCCACACCATCGGGGTAAAGGCAGCGGCGGAGATCGACGAGCACACCTGCCGGGCGTTCATCGACGCTCCAACGAGAACCGGAGAAGCGCCGACCACCGCCACCCGACACTTCCGGCGAGTCACCCTCCGCGCCTACTTCCGCACAGCCCGACGACTCGGCCACCAGGTAGGTGACCCAACCCTCGACATCCATCTCCCACCCCGGTCCGACCGAGTCACCCGCCCGCTCACGGACGACGAGATCGTCCTATGCCGAACCGCCACCTACGCCACCCGGCATGCCGACCACAGGCGAGCAGCAGCCTGGGCGCTCGCCGAAGCCGCAGCCATGACCTCAGAGATCCCCCTCATACGGCCTAGCCACATCGACGACCCCACCGACCCGATGCACGTGCTCTTGCCCGGCACACGCCGAACCGATCCCCGCATCGTTGAACTCACCGAATGGGGAGCCGCTGTCATCGCTCGCCGCCTCGCCCACCTAGGAGAGACCGACGAACCGATCGTGTATGAAGGCGCCGGAGGTGAGGTCGCCCGCCAAGCCGCCGTCTGCAAACTCATCTCCATCATCCTCGAATCCGCCGGGCTGACCGACCCAGACATCAAGCCAGAGTCCGTGCGGCTGTGGCGCGCCCGCAGCCACTACAACGAAACGGGGGACCTCATCAGCACCGCACGGATGCTCGGCAACCGCAGCCTTGACCGCACCGCCGAAGCGCTGGGTATCGACTGGAGGCCACGATGACACGTCCCCAAGCCTCACCAGTCGGAACCGTCATCGAAGCACTCGTCACAGCTCCCTACTTGACGAAGCTGAGCG
>DATGPZ010000241.1:0-22951 GCA_035304485.1 Acidimicrobiia bacterium
TATGCCCTCGCCACGCGGTTGCTCGAAGCCGGAGTGGACCTGTGGGTGTACAACCGCACCCGCTCCAAGGCCGAGCCGCTCGAGGAGTTGGGAGCGAAGGTGGTGGACTCTCCGGCCGACATGGGAGAGCGCGACATCGTCTTCACCATGGTGGCCGGCCCCGAGGACGTCATGGAGGTGATTCTGGGCGAGGAAGGAGTCCTCTCCGGGCAAGATCGCCCTGAGATCATCGTCGACGCCACCACCATCGATCCCAACACCTCGAGCGAGCTGAGCCAGAGAGCCGAGGAGTTGGGGACCTCCATCCTGGCGGCCCCGGTGTCGGGCAATCCCAAGGTGGTGAAGTCGGGCAAGCTCACGTCCGTGGTCTCGGGTCCGGAGGAGGCCTGGAAGACCGCTCGCCCGTACATAGAGCTCTTCGGGCGCAAGGCCACCTATGTCGGCGAGGGAGATACCGCTCGCCTGGTCAAGATCTGCCACAACCTCATGCTGGGCGTGGTGACCCAATCGATGGCCGAGATCACCCTGCTCGCCGAAGCGGCCGGAGTGTCCCGCTACGACTTCCTCGAGTTTCTCAACGATTCGGTGATGGGATCGACCTTCACCCGCTACAAGACTCCGGCATTCGTCAACCTCGACTACAAGCCCACCTTCACCTGGCATCTGCTGCGCAAGGACTTCGAGCTCGGTCTCCAGTCGGGCCGGGATCTGAACGTCCCTCTGCCCACCGCCGCTCTCGTCCACCAGATCGTCGTCGACGGCATCGGCCGGGGCTGGGGCGACCAAGACTTCGCGGCGTTGCTGAGTCGGCTCGCGGAAGGGGCAGGCCTTAGTATCGAACCTGAGAATCGTGAAGTCTCCGACGGATTGAGCTGATGTCCAACAACCCCCTTCTCGAGAGAATGCAGAAGCTGGGCCACGACCGTCTCTTGATCGGCGGCGAGTGGCGAGAGGCCTCCGACGGCGCCGAGATCGACGTTCTCGACCCGTCCACCGGCGAGCCCGTGGCGACCGTGCCGAGTGGCTCCGCCGACGACGCCGTTGCTGCGGTCGACGCCGCTGAGGCGGCGGCCGGCGAGTGGGCAGCCACCCCTCCGCGTCAGCGAGGCGAGATCCTCCGCCGTGCATTCGAGTTGATGACCGCTCAGGCCGACGAGCTCGCATCGCTCATCGTCCTCGAGATGGGCAAGACCTTCACCGAATCGAAAGGTGAGATCACCTACGCCGCCGAGTTCTACCGCTGGTTCTCCGAAGAGGCGGTTCGCAACGACGGTTCCATCACGCTGGCCCCGGCAGGGGACAAGCGGATCATCGCCATCGGCCAGCCCATCGGGATATCGCTCCTGATCACCCCGTGGAACTTCCCTGCCGCCATGGCGACTCGCAAGATCGGCCCGGCCCTTGCCGCTGGGTGTACGGTGATCCTCAAGCCCGCCTCCGACACGCCCCTCACTGCCCTCGCCATCGGGGCGTTGATGGAGGAAGCCGGGGTTCCTCCCGGCGTGATCAACGTCCTGCCTTCGCGGCGGTCCTCGGAAGTGGTGCCGGCGATGCTCGGTGATCCGCGAGTACGGAAGCTCTCGTTCACGGGTTCCACCGAGGTCGGGCGTACCCTGCTGGCCCAGGCGTCGGAGCGGATCGTATCCACGTCGATGGAGTTGGGCGGCAACGCTCCGTTCCTGGTGTTCGAGGATGCGGACATCGCGGCGGCGGTGGAGGGGGCGATGATCGCCAAGATGCGCAACGGGGGTCAGTCTTGTATCGCGGCCAATCGCTTCCTCGTTCACGAAGCGGTGGCGGACGAGTTCTCCCAAGAGTTCGCTCGGGCGATGAGCTCGCTCTCGGTCGGTCCGGGGATGGAGCCCGGAGTGGATCTCGGTCCGCTGATCAATCAGGGTGCTCAGAAGGACATGGTCGAGTCGGTCGAACTGGCGACCGGATCCGGTTCGCAGGTCCTGGCGGGGGGCAAGGCCCCGGACCGGCCAGGCTACTTCTTCGAGCCGACCGTCCTCGCAGGGGTGGACGCCGACGCGCCCGTCCTCGAACGGGAGATCTTCGGGCCGGTGGCCCCGATCGTCAGCTTCCAGAGCGAGGAGGAGGCGATCGCTCTCGCCAACGACACCATTCATGGTCTGGCGGCCTACCTGTACAGCCGGGACTTGAGCCGTTCCCTGCGGGTCGCCGAGGCCTTGGAATCGGGCATGGTCGGGATCAATCGAGGCCTCATCTCAGATCCCGCCGCTCCCTTCGGTGGGGTCAAGCAGAGTGGTGTCGGCCGGGAAGGCGGCCACGAGGGCATGAAGGAGTTCCTCGAGATCAAGTACATCGCCGCCTCGTGGTGAGCGAGGGGGACTGATTCGTGGCCAAATCTCATTCGAATCCGGAGTCGATCCACCGACCCCACAACGACGCGTACAGCCACGTCGTGGTGGTCGAGAGCGGCCGGCTCGCCTTCCTGTCCGGACAGGTGGCGTTCGACCGTGAAGGCCGGGTTCTGGGCGGGGACGACGTGGGCCAGCAGGCTCGGCACGCCTACCGGAACCTCCGTTCGGCCATCGAGGCCTTGGGTGCCACGACCGCCGACATCGTCAAGCTGACGACGTTCGTGGTCGGCGATGCCCATCGGCTCCTCCCGGCGGTAGGGGCGGCCCGCGACGAGATCCTCGCTCTCGACGGCCCCATGCCGGCCTCGACTCTCGTCGGTGTCACATCACTGGCGACTCCCGACCTCCTGATCGAGGTCGAGGCGGTCGTGCTGCTGGACTGACTCCAGCGGCGGACCGGTTCCGTCGGGTCGGCAAGCGTTTGCGAGGTGACCGGCATCCAGCGTGCCGGTGTGGAAGAATGCGCGCTCGACCCCAGCGGAAGGACGGTGACCAAGTGAGCATGCCCACCCTCGACGACGTCGCCCGAGAGGTAGGTGTGCATCCATCGACGGTGTCGAGGGCGCTGAACCCCAGCAAGGCGGGATTGGTGAATCCGGAGACGCGCCAGGCCGTGGAGGAGGCCGCCCGCCGACTCGGCTATCGCCCCCACATGGTGGCCCGCGGTCTCCAGAGCGGGCGCACCGCCACCGTCGGAGTCATCGCGGCCGATCTCGGCAACCAATTCGTCACCCCGATCATCCATGGTGTGACGGCGTCTCTGGAGCTCGGCGAGTTCATGCCCGTGATCGCCGAGACCCAAGACGAGCACGAGCGATTCGCCCGGATCCTGGATCACATGTTGAGCCGAAGGGTCGACGCGGTCGTCGCTCTGGCCGCCCGGGCGGGGGATCGCCAGATCCTGGAGGACGCCGCTCGCATCGCTCCGGTGGTGGTGGCGGCCCGCCCCCTGCCAGGGAGCCGGCTCCCTCAAGTCGTCCACGACGATGCTGCCGGGGCGCGGATGGCGGCCGAGCATCTCCACGAACTGGGCCACCGTCGGGTGGCTCAGCTGCGGGGTCCACTCGACGTGGCCAACTTCGAGCATCGCGCCTCCGCGTTCTCGGAGACGTGCCGCGAACTCGGAATCGAGGAGGTCGAGGTGCCAGAGATCGGTTCGCGCCCGATCTACGACGAGGGATATCGGCTGATGAAGGCTCTCCTCGAGCGCGACACCGATGTGCCGACCGCCGTGTTCGCCCACAACGACCTCATGGCTCTCGGCGCCCTGGCCGCCCTGAAGGAGCGGGACTTGTCGGTTCCCGAGGACGTGTCCCTGATCGGCTACAACGACCTGCCGATGATGGCGTTGGTCGACCCTCCCCTCACGACGGTTCGTTACCCGAGCCGCGAGATCGGGTTGGCGGCAGGCGAGTTGGTCGTCGCCCATCTCGCCGGCGAGGAATCGGCCGATGTCTGCCTCCAACCGTCGCTGGTCGTGCGCCGGTCCACCCGGCCCGTCTAGGATGGACCTGGCTGCAAACGTTTGAAGGAGGCCGGTGATGGATGGCAGTGTCGTGGTGATCGGCGGGTCGGCGGGCCTGGGCAAGGCGATCGCGTCTCATTACGCCGACGCCGGACACGACGTGGTCGTGACGAGCCGTGACAAAGCACGAGCCGAGGCAACAGCGCAAGAGATCGGCGGGTCGAGTCGCGGCATCGCCGTCGATCTGACCCGGCCCGCCGAGATCCGGTCCGCCCTCGCCGAGATCGGCCCAGTCCGGTACCTCGTCATCGCCGCTATCGAGCGGGACGAGAACACCGTCGCCGACTTCGATGTGGCGGGAGCCACCAGCCTGACGACTCTCAAGCTCGTCGGATACCCCGAGGTGATACACAGCCTGCGTGACCGCTTGACCGAGGACGCCTCCGTGGTGCTATTCGGTGGCCTGGCCAAGGACCGTCCGTACCCCGGCTCGACCATGGTCACCACGGTCAACGGCGGCATCACCACGCTCATCAACACCCTCAGCGTCGAGTTGGCGCCGATCCGCTTCAACGCCATCCATCCCGGGATCGTTGGGGACACTCCGTACTGGGCGGCGAAGCCGCCGGAGGTGCTGGAGGGCGTCAGGAGTCGGACCCCGACCGGACGACTGGTCACCACCGCCGACATCGTCGACGCGGTGCGTTTCCTCCTCGAGAATCCCGGGGTCAACGCCGTCAACCTCCGGGTAGACGGAGGCACGCTGCTGGGCTGACGCTGCGCGGTCAGTCCGCCAGCCGCTCCTCGAGATAGCTCCAGTCTCGGGCGAACCGATAGGAATGACGGGCCGGAGGCCCGGGCGCCTGTGTCTCGAGCCAGCGAACCCGCTCGTTGCCGGGGTTGGCGAACTCGTGGACGCAGCCGACCCCGGCGAAGGCGACGTCACCCACCTCCAGCCGGTATTCGTGACCGTCGAAGCGTGAATCGACACCCCCGTCGAGGATCAGATAGGTCTCCTCCAAGGGGTGGTCGTGAGCGCCGGCGAAGCCGTTCGGCTCGTACTGGACCATGAACATGGTGGACAGCTGAGCCCCGAGATCGGTGTCGACCATCATCTTGACCGTGATGCCGCTGTAGACGAGGAGGGCAGTCCGCATCGAGGCCGACACAGCCAGCCGATCCTGGGTCTGCTTGTCGACGTCCATGTTCTCGGGGTCGATGTGGCCGAAACGGCGGGTGCGCGGATCGCGGACGTCGACGGCCACCGGCTCGGTCGCCTCGAAGCCGGCAGTGAAGTAGACATCGCCGTCGTGCAGGCTGCGGGGCTGGGGAGACAGCATCGCCGCCCAGCGCACCGTTTCCGTTCCGGCGTTGCGCCAGCGATGCTCGACTCCCACCGGGGCCAACCCGTAGTCACCGGGCCGCAGGGTCACCGAGCCGCCCGGCGTCTCGTACACGACCTGCCCTTCCAGTACGTAGAAGCTCTCCTCGAACGAGTGCACGTGGGCCTCGATCGATCCACCCGGCTCGAGACGGGCGATTCCGAAGCCGGTGTGAACGGCGGCCGGGTCGGAGTCGTCGACGATCGACCAATAGTCGAAGCCTTCGCTGTGTTGTTGGTACTCGGCGGGGATCGTGTAGTGGGCGTCCTCCGCCCGGGCGATGATGTGCCGTGATCTCATCTCAGCCTTTCTCCGGTAGCCATGGCCTGGCTCGTGCCGCCGCGCCGATCGTATCTCTGCAAGCGATTGCTGGCAAGAGATGAATCGGAGACTCGAGAATGGTGCAGAAATCGATTGCAAGGAGCCTGAAATCGTTTGTAGGATCTCACCCGATGCGATGTGCTTCCAGCGCCCTAGAGATATTTGACATCTGCTTCCAGACACCTCTAGGGTTTTGGCCAAGCCACCTGACCAATCCTCGGTATCGAGGGTAGTAAGGGCCCAAGAGGTCGAGAAAGGAGCACGATGTCGCTGCAGGAGTTCGTCCCCCTCCCCGATTTCGAGGAGTACCGCGAGCGCTTCAAGGACTTCTTCGAGCTCGACCGGAACGAGGACGGTGTGGTCCTCGCCAAAGCCCACACCCTCGGCGGACCGATCCAGCTCAGTGTCGAGAACCATCGGGCCTTGGGCCAGATGCTCAAGACGATCGGCTCCGACCCGAAGAACGAGATCCTGATCCTCACCGGATCCGGCGAGGAGTTCATGATGGACGCCGATCCGGAGGGGTTTCGGCTGGAGGAAGAGGACCTCGAGTATTGGGCGTACGAATACGCCTACAAAGACGGTCGGATCAACGTCAGCTCTCTGATCAACGATCTCGAGATTCCCACCATCGGCCTCCTGAACGGGCCGGGTTTCCACACCGAGATCGTCTTGATGTGCGACATCAGCCTGTGTGCGGACGACGCCGTCGTGTTCGATCTCCACTACGACATCGGTTCAGTCCCGGGGGACGGCATCCACAGCTGCTTCCAGGAGCTGCTGGGAGTGAAGCGGGCCGCCTATGCCCTGCTCACCGGTCAGGCCATCGACGCTCAACTCGCCCTCGAGTACGGGATGGTCAACGAGGTGATGCCCCGCGAAGAGCTCATCCCTCGTGCGTACCAGATCGCCGAGCACATCCTCTCCCAGCCCCGCACGACTCGGCGCCTGACCACCCAGATCGTGCGGCGTCCGTGGAAGAAGCGGATCGTGGACGACCTCGACGGCGGCTTCGGGATCCAGATGTTCGGCCACCTCGCCAAGGGACGCGCCATCCACGGCCGGTCCACCATCGGGGAAGTGGTCGAGTACGTCCGGCAGGGACGGCGCAACAACTTCGACGACTGATCGTGTCGGCATCGAACCACTCGACCGATCAGGAGGAAGGACAGATATGAGTGTGCTCGGATGGCTCGGGACCGGAAGAATGGGCGAGGCGATGGCCTCCCGGCTGGTGAAGGCCGGCAACGACGTACGGGTGTGGAACCGCACCCGATCCAAGACGGATCGCCTGGCGGAGATGGGCGCCACCGTCGTCGACGCCATCACCGATCTCGGGGAGGCCGACATCGTTTTCGTGATGGTGGCCGGCCCCAGCGACCTCGAAGCCGTCGTGGCCGGTCCCGAGGGCTTGCTGTCTGCCGACGCCAAGCCATCCGTCATCGTCGACTGCTCGACTGTGGACGCCGAGGCGTCGGCCGCCATCCGGCGGGCTGCCAACCAGGCCGGCGTCGACTTCCTGGCGTCCCCGGTCTCGGGGAATCCCCACGTCGTGGCCGAAGGCGAGGCCTGCTTCGTGGTGTCGGGTCCCAGCGAGGTGTTCGACCGGGTGAAACCGTACCTCGAGACGATCGCCAAGACAGCCGTGCTCGTGGGCAACGAGGAACAGAGCCGTCTCGTCAAGCTGGCCCACAACCTCTATCTGGGCATGATGGTCCAGGCTCTGGTCGAGGTGGTGGTCCTGGCCGAAAAGGGAGGAACCGACCGGGCAGCCTTCCTCGAGTTCCTCAACGGCACCGTCCTCGGATCCGACTGGGTCCGCAAACGCACCAAGGATCTGGTCGAGATGGACTGGACCCCGACCTTCACCACCGAGCTCTTGAGGAAGGACTTCGACCTCGGATTGGGCCATGCGCGCGAGCTCGAAGTGCCGATGCCGGTCGGCGCGATGGTCCACCAGCTGATCCAATCGGCGATCGGGACCGGGTCTCGGGACAAGGATTTCCTGTCCCTCTATCTCCAGCAGGCTCGGGGCGCCGCCCTGGGCGCGGGCGAATGAGGGGGCGGCCATGACGGGTTCCGAGCACGAGATCTCCAAACTCGCAGACCGCATCCGGCTCCGATCTCTCGAGATGGTGGCCCCTCACGGTTTCGGCTATCTGGGCCAGGCGCTGTCGAGTGCCGAGCTGATCGCCACCCTGTATGCCCGCCATTACCGTCACGGCACCGACCGCCTCGTCTGCTCACCGGGGCACTACGTGGTGGCCTTCTATGCCGCAGCCGCCGAGGCGGGCCGGCTCGACGACTCTCGTCTCGCCACGTACGGGCAGGACGGGTCGGACTTGGAGGCCATCGGGACCGAGCGCTCACCCGAGCTCGATCTGACCGGGGGCTCCCTCGGCCAAGGGCTGTCCGGCGCCACCGGCTTGGCCCTGTCAGCTCGGCTTCGAGGTGACTCGGAGGCACGCGTCTTCGCTCTGGTGAGCGACGGCGAGATGGAAGAGGGCCAGCTGTGGGAGGCGGCCATGTTCGCCTCGCACCACGGTCTCGACAACCTGGTGGTGATCCTCGACGCCAACGACTCCCAGGTCGACGGGCCCGTCACATCGGTCACCACGATCGAGCCGATCGCCACCAAGTGGGAGGCATTCGGGTGGGCGACCTTCGAGGTCGATGGTCACGATCCCCAGGCCATCGACGAGGCGATGGAGGGAGCAGTCGGGGCCGACCGTCCCGCCGTGGTGATCGGCCGCACGTCCACTCGTCAGGGTCTCGATTGCCTCCCGCCCGATGCCGACGGCCACTTCATAAAGCTGCCGCCCGAACTGATCGAACTCGCTCGCCAGGAACTGGAGGCGCGTCTTGCGTGAGCCACCCTATCCCACCGTCCTGAAGCCGTATGGCGAAACGCTGGTCGAGATCGCCCGTCAGCGACCGGAGATCGTCTGCCTGTCCGCCGATCTGACCCGTCAGTGCGAGATCGACCTCTTCCAGGACCAGATCCCGGACCGTTTCGTCAATGTCGGGATGGCCGAAGCCCAGATGATGAGCATGGCCGGCGCCTTGGCGAGAGAGGGCCACATCCCGTTCGCTCACACCTTCGGGGTGTTCGCCACCCGGCGTCCTCTCGACCAGATCGTCAACTCGATCGCGTACCCGAACCTGCCGGTGAGGATCGTCGGGTTCATGCCCGGCGTCTCGAGCCCCGGTGGGCCCAGCCATCAGGCGATCGAGGACGTGGCATTGATGCGGGCGCTCCCCAACATGACCGTGATCGACGTCGCCGACGCCACCGAAATCCGCCAGGTGGTGCCGGCGGTGGTCGATGTCCCGGGGCCGGTCTACATCCGTCTGAAGCGGGGCGAGATCCCGGTGATATTCGACGACACCCACGAGTTCTCGCTGGACGAGGCTCAGGTGCTCGTCGATGGGACCGACGTCGCCCTGATCGCCAACGGGATGATGCTCTCGGCGGCGTTGGCGGCCTCCAGAACCTTGGCCGGTGCCGGCGTGAGCGCCGCCGTGGTGAACGTGCCGGTGATCAAGCCGCTCGACTCCGAGACCATCCTCGATGTCGCCTCGCGGGTCGAGGCGGTGGTGACGGCCGAGAACCACACCATCGTGGGCGGGCTCGGGACGGCGGTGGCAGAGACACTGGCCGAGGCGGGCGCCGGTGTTCCGCTGCGCCGGGTCGGGCTGGCCGACACGTTCGCCGAGGGGGCCCGGACAGGCCCGTGGCTGTTCCGCAAGTACGGACTCACCACCCAGGACGTGGTCGACGCCGCCTGGCAGGCGCTCGGCCGATCCGACCCCCCTCCCGTCGCAGAGACAGTTCCATCTTCGGAGGGCGAGTACGCCCCCGTCTGACCAGCAACGCCGTTGCGCGAGATCAACGAGGAGCAAGGAGACACAGTGACCGATCGGTCCCCGCACATCGAACAGATCCACCACGAGGGATTCGACCCCAGCATGAAGCAGGTGTATGTGCCTGCCATCCGGGCCGAGGGCCGGATGGTGTTCATCTCGGGTGTCACGGCCGCCCCTCCCTACCACCATCACCCGCATCGTCCAGAGGAGTTCGAGGCGATTCCCCGTGACATCGAGGGTCAGGTCGAGCTGATCTTCGCGCATCTGGATCTGGCGCTCGAAGCGGCCGGATGCCGTCGGAGTGACATCGTGGTCCTCAACCGGTTCTTCACCAACGTCCGCGAGGACCAGGACGTGGTCAACGCCTACCAGGGTCAGTGGTTCCAGGGGCACATCCCGACCAGCACTTCGGTCGAGGTGAAGTCGCTCGCCACGGATCCCAACCTCCGCCTCGAGATCGCCAGCATCGCCGTGGCCCCACCCCTGGCCGACTGAAATCGTGCAGGCCCCACGGTGTTAGTCCTCCAGCAACTGCTCAACGGGCTCAGCTTCGGCGCCCTGCTCTTCCTCCTCGCGAGCGGGTTCACCCTCGTGTTCGGGCTGATGCGGATCGCCAATCTGGCCCACGGCGCGTTCTACCTGTTGGGCGGGTACGTAGGCGTGGTGGTCACGGCCGGCACCGGCAACCTCGCCTTGGGGTTGCTGGCCGGCGCCATCACGGTCGCCATCCTGGCGACCGGTGTGGAGCGGGTCCTGCTGCGAAGGGTCCGGGGCAACGAGCTGGCGGAGGTCCTCTTGACCATCGGGATCGCCTTCATCGTCGCCGACATCTGCCTGGCGATCTTCGGAGGCAACCCGATGACCCTCTCGGTGAGTGAATGGCTGAAGGGCGGCATCTCGCTCGGCGTGATGCCTTATCCGAAGTACCGGCTGTTCATCATCGGGTTCACCGTCCTGGTCGGGATCGCGCTGTACATCTTCCAGAAGCGGTCCCGCCTGGGGGCGATGATTCGGGCCGGGGTCGATGACCGGGAGATGGCCGCCGCCTGTGGCATCAACGTCGACCGAATCATCTCTGGCGTGTTCGTGCTGGGCGGGGCACTGGCGGGAATCGCCGGAGTCATCGGGGCCGGCCTGCTCAGCCTCCGTCCGGGAGCGGACGTCGACATCCTGCTGTTCGCACTCGTCGTGGTGATCATCGGCGGGTTGGGGAGCATCAACGGGGCCGCCGTCGGGAGCGTGCTGATCGGAGTGATCGACGCCACCTCTCGGGTGTGGTTCCCCGAGTTCTCGTACTTCACGATCTTCGCTCCCATGGCCTTGGTGCTGGTGCTCCGACCGACCGGACTCTTCGGGCGGAAGGTATGACCGGCGCACTCGGTACGAAAGCAGGGCGCTTCAAACTCCTGGGGCTGGTGGTGGCGATCGCCGCCGGTTGGTCGGTGCCCTATGTGTTCTCCAACTACCAGGTCTCGCTGACGACGCTGATCCTGATCTCGGCGATGCTGGCCACCAGCATCAACTTCATGGCCGGCAACGTCGGCCTGGTCTCGGTGGGTCATGCCGGCATCGCCGCCACCGCCGGCTATGGGCTCGCCTGGTCGTTCGCCCAGGGTCATGGCCTCGGGACACAGTTGTTGATCGCGCTCGCCCTGACGCTGGTGGCGAGCTTCGTGTTCGGGCTGACCTCGATGCGGACCAGCGGGATCTTCTTCCTGATGGCGAC
Source organism: Acidimicrobiia bacterium (assembly GCA_035304485.1). Taxonomy (GTDB): domain Bacteria; phylum Actinomycetota; class Acidimicrobiia; order Spongiisociales; family ZC4RG35; genus ZC4RG17. The sequence goes on from DATGPZ010000241.1 coordinate 11,146, forward strand.
CCTGGCCCTGGGCATGGTCGTGTTCGGGCTCAGCTACCGAATGTCGGCCATCACCGGAGGAGAGAACGGTCTCAGCGGGATCCGTCGACCCGAGCTGTTCTCGTCCTATTGGATGTACTACTTCCTGGTCTTGGTCGTCTTCGTCGTGGTGACGGCGGCGATCTGGGTCGTGACGCGCTCCCCATTCGGCACCGCCCTGCGGGGGATCCGCGAGAGCGAGAGCCGGATGGAGAGCCTCGGCTACAACGTGGCCGCCTACAAGCTCGGCGCCATGATGATCTCGGGCGTCGTGGCCGGAATCGCCGGCGTCTTGTCGGTCTGGCTGATGGAGTTCGTGAGCCCAGCCTCCGCTGGGTTCCTGCGTTCTGCCCTGGCCACGCTGATGGTGATCCTGGGTGGCGTCGGGACCTTCCTCGGTCCCCTGACCGGGGCCACGATCGTCTCCTGGATCGAGCACGTGCTCAGTACCTACATCGAACGGTGGCCGACGGTCCTGGGGCTGATCTTCATCGTGGTCATCGTCTTCGCTCCCGACGGGATCGGCGGTGCCGTCAGGGCCTGGTGGCAGGGACGCAGGCGACGATCCGATCGGGAAGTGGCTCGATCGTCCGGTTCCGCCGTGTCCGCCGACATGGCCCGGAGCCCCGGCGGGTCCCAGGGGACCGCCGAATAGGTCTACCCGCACGAGTAACCGACGACAGGAAAGGAGATAGGTACGTGTTGTTACACAGAACCTACGGACAACGACGACAGATAGCCCTGGTCCTGGGCTTGATACTGGCCCTGGTGTTGAGCGCTTGCGCTCCCAGCGGGGCCGACGACCCGGCGGAACCCGAAACGACAGAAGCACCGGCGACCACTGATGCGGCTCCGGCGACGACCGAAGGCGACTCCGAGCCGGAAGAGCCGACCGACACGACGGAGGCCGAGGAGACCTCGGAAGGCGGAACCGTGGTGAAGGTCGGTTTCCTCTCACCCGTGACCGGCCCCTTGGCCGCCATCGGCACCGAGATGAAGCAGGGCTGGGAGCTCTACTGGGAAGAGCACGGAGTCGATGCCGGCTCCTACACGGTGGAAACCGTCTACGAGGACGATGCCGGCAACCCCGACACCGCACTCACGAAGGCTCGACGCCTCGTCGAGGACGAGAACGTCGACGTGGTGGTCGGGCCGCTGGCCGCCAACACGGCCCTGGCGGTCGCCGACTACCTGGTCCAACAGGGCGTTCCCAACTTCCACCCGGTCACCGCGGCCGACGATCTCACCCAGCGCCTGGCCAATCCGCTCGTGATCCGGGTCGGCGCCATGACCGGCAGCCAGGCGACCTACGTCGCCGGCCAGTGGGCTTACGACCAGGGCTACCGCAAGGCGATCACGCTGTGCTCCGACTACGCCTTCGGGTGGGAGAACTGCGGAGGCTTCGTCCGCACCTTCACGGCCGCCGGCGGCGAGATCGTCGACCAGCTGTGGAACCCGCTGGGCACACCGGACTTCAGCTCGTACGCAACCCAGATCGCTAGCTCGGGGGCTGACGTGGCCTTCATCGGCTCGTCCGGCGGCACCGACGGCACCAACTTCATGCGGGCATACGAAGACTTCGGTCTGGGGGACCAGATAGAGGTCCTCGGCAACTGCTGCCTGCTCGACCAGGCGACCCTCCGTGACGCCGGCGACATCGCCGTCGGGTTGAGGTCGGTGACCTACTGGGCGGAAGGGCGCGAGTCTCCCGAAGTCGAGCGGTTCATCGAACTGTACGACGAGGCCTACGGAGGCATCCCTTCGCTCTACGTCGCCAATTCCTATACCGCCGCCCACGTCTTCGCCGAGGCTCTGAAGGCTTCCGAGGGCGAACTCGACCCCGAGGGCCTGGTGGCCGCGGCGCGCGAAGTGAACCTGGAGGATTCCGTCTTCGGTCCCCGTCGCATCGACGAGTGGAACAACCCCATCGGCAACGTGTACATCACGCGGGTCGAGCAGCGCGAGGACGGCTCCTACTGGAACGTGGTCGAAGAGACCTACGAGGAGGTCAGCCAGTTCTGGACCTTCGATCCCCAGGAGATCCTGGACAGTCCTCCCTACGACCGCACCAACACAGGACAGCAATGAGCTCGGAGGGCGCATTGGCACTGTCACCCGGTGATACACCGGGTGACAGTGCCGCTCCCGTGGTGGAGGTGAAGGGCCTAGTTCGCCGTTTCGGCGGTGTCACCGCCGTGGACCAGGTCGACCTCACCGTGCATGAAGGAGAGCGGGTCGCTGTCATCGGTCCCAACGGCGCCGGCAAGACCACCCTCTTCCGATTGATCGCCGGCGAGATGCGCCCGACCGAAGGCAGCGTCGCCCTCTTCGGACGGGACGTGACGAGGATGCCCGCTCACAAGCGGGCGCGCATGGGCGTATCGCGGACCTTCCAGGTGTCGAACCTGTTCCTCGACTTGCCGGTCATCGACAACGTGCGCGTGGCGGCCCAGGCCGCGGTTTCCGCCCGCCATCGGTTCTGGTGGCCGCAGAGCGAGACCGACGACGTCACTCGACGTTCGGAGGAGGTCCTGGAGATGGTCGGGTTGGTCGAGCGCCGTGACCACCGGGTGGCCGATCTATCCCATGGCGAGCAACGTCAACTGGAGATCGCCATGGCTCTGGTGACCCAGCCCTCCTTCCTGCTACTCGACGAACCGGCTGCAGGGTTGGCGCTGGGGGAGCGGGTGATGCTGCGCGAGCTCCTCGAGAGCCTGCCGCGTTCGCTCCCTTACCTCCTGATCGAGCACGACATGTCGCTGGCACTGGAGTTGGCCGATCGCGTCCTCTGTCTGAACAACGGCAGAGAAGTCGCCTTCGGCACCCCCGACGAGGTCCGATCGAGCCAGGCCGTTCAGGACGTCTACCTAGGCCGAGGAGCGAGGGATGCTTGAAGTCATCGACCTCCATGTGAGTTATGCCAGCGCCTCGGTGCTGCAAGGCGTGGACCTGACCGTGGAAGAGGGCGAGGCCGTGGCGCTTCTGGGACGGAACGGCATGGGCAAGACCACGCTGGTTCGGGCTCTCGCCCGGCTCACCCCACCCGAGGTGACGAGCGGACGAATCGAGTTCCTCGGTCAGGACATCGCCGGGATGGCGACCTACGAAGTCTCGCGAGCCGGTCTCGGCCTGGTTCCGCAAGGCAGGCGAGTATTCGGGAGCATGACCGTCCACGAGAACCTGGAAGTCGTGACCCGCAGCAACGGGAACGGGGGCGAGCAGTGGACCACGGAACGGGTCTACCAATTCTTCCCGCGACTCGCAGAGAGGTCCAAGCAGCGTGCCGCCACTCTTTCCGGTGGCGAGCAGCAGATGCTGGCCATCGGCCGCGCCCTGATGACCAACCCGACCTTGCTCGTCATGGACGAGCCCTCGGAAGGTCTCGCCCAGGTCGTCCTGGACGACATCCGCGATCGTCTCGTCGGTCTGCGGGGCTCGGGGATGGCGGTGCTCGTCGTCGAACAGAACGTCGATTTCGCCTTGGAGCTCGCAGAACGAGTCGCCATCCTCGGTGAGGCCGGCCGAATCGTGTGGGAGGGGTCGTCGACAGATCTCTCGGCCCAACCGGAGATCATGCATCGGCATCTGGGCCTGTCAGGAGCCGTCTGATTCCATTGATATCGCATCGATCAGCCGACAGCACTTCGAGAGCCCGCGCGATCGCGCCGTATACTGGTCGAGCTTCTCCCGGGAATGTGTTTTGCTCAATTCTACGAAAGGGACGGTTGCGTGGCGCCTGACTTCGGAGACCCCAGCGAAGATCATACGCCCAATCTCGAGTTGGATTTGGAGGCCATACGCCCTGCTAATGCTCCCAGGTTGAGTGACACCGTTGCCGATCAAATCCAGCAGTTGATCATCTCTCAGAACCTGGCCGTCGGGGCCCGGCTTCCAGCCGAACGGGACCTGGCCGAGCGCTTGGGTGCCAGCCGGCCCACGGTGAGCCAGGCGCTGAGGAAGCTGGCCCTGATGGGCCTGGTCGAGATCCGCCGCGGTTCAGGTGTGTACGTAACGCGCCAACCCCAGTCGACCATCACCGAGTCGATCAATCTGATGCTGGACCTCGAAGGTGACTCGGTCACGCATCTGGCCGATCTGCGTCTCTCGTTGGAGTTGCTCGGGGTCACCAAGGCGGTCGAGCGGCAGGATGAGCTCGACTTCGGACCGGCGATGGCGGCGCTCGAGACCCTGCGGGAGAGCACCGACGAGGCCGCGGACTGGGTGCGGGCCGACACGGTGCTACACGTCGAGATCATCCGGCTCAGTGGCAATCCCTACCTGACCTCGATCTTCGAGAGTGTCCACACCGTGCTGATCACCCATCAGTATCGGCCCTGGATCGAAGAAGCGGTGGCTCCCGAGTGGCTCGGACCCGAGCATGCAGACGCCCAGCTGGAGCTGCATGAAGCGATCCTGGATGCAGTTCGTGATCGAGACGCCGAAGCGGCTGAGTTGGCCGTTCATCGGCATCATCATCGGATGGCCGATCATTTGTTGAAAGACCGTTGATCTGCACGTAATTGACGTTCATTCGACGCCGATCGGTCGGCTGAGCTCGATATCCCTTTCAATCGCTTTTCGTGAGGAGGAACGATGTCTGTAGTCGCTCGCGGCAAATACTTGATCGAAGGCGGAACCGTGCTTTCGATGGACCCCGAGATCGGCCTCCTGGATCGGGGATCCGTCCTGATCGACGACGGTCGCATACTGATGGTGGCCCCCGAGGTGGACGCCGCCGACGCGGCAGGTGCCGAAGTGGTCGATGCCGCTGGGCAGATCGTCATGCCGGGCCTGATCGAATCCCATTTCCACATGTGGTCGAGCGTCGGCCGCAACTTCATCGCCGAGGGATACGAGTACTTCCCGGTGAAGTGGGACACGGCGCCTCACTATCGCCCGGAGGACTACTACGCCAGTGTCCTGCTGAGTGCGGTGGGGGCTCTCTCGGCCGGCATCACGACCGTGCACAACTGGTCCCACAACATCCTGTCACCGGCGCACGCCGACGCCGAATTGCAGGCGCATCGCGACTCTCTGATTCGCGCCCGATACTCCTACGGCCACCGCGATTCGCTGCCACTCGATGAGGCGCTCGACTTCACAGACATCGATCGAGTTCGAGAGGAGTGGTTCGTCGAGGCCGGCGGCCTCGACGGCCTCGTTCACCTCGGTGTGAACCTCCGGGGCCCCGATATCGGAGGGATGGACATCTTCGAGCGGGAGATGGAGGAAGCCACCGAGCGCTCCCTTCCGGTCTCCATCCACGCCGAGCAGGGTGGTGTGAGCAAGATCGACGCCCCAGCGCTGGAAGCGGCGGGTTACCTCGGTCCCCAGCTCCTGATCTGCCACTATCTCCCGGCCCGGGACGTCGATATGGAGGCGATGGCTCGAACCGGCACTTCCCTCAGCTATGCGGTCCATTCGGAGCTGCGCATGGCGGTTGCCGGTGACCCCCGCGACGCCTTGTTGCGCTTTCGGGATGCCGGCGTGACGGTTTCGTTGTCGATCGATGCCACTTCCATCGCCCCCATCGACATGTTCGAGGCGATGACCGTGGCGTGGAACATGGGCATTCCGTGGGAAGGAACGCCGAGCGCCGAGCGGGAACCCCTCACCTTCCGCCAGTGCATCGAGATGGCGACGATCGACGGAGCCAAGGCGTTGGGCATCGACGATCAGGTGGGCTCCCTGACCCCCGGCAAGAGAGCGGATCTGATTTCGATTCGCGGGGGTGATCTCAACGTCGCGCCGGTGGCTGACGTCGAGTCGACCGTGGTGCGCTCGGTGAGGGCTTCCAATGTCGATTCGGTCATGGTGGACGGCCGGTTTCTCAAGCGGGGTGGCGAATTGGTCGTCCATGATGCCGCCCGGATCGTGGCGATGGCAGAGGAGTCGGCGATGGCGGTGAGGCGACGGTCCGGGGGCCGGCTCGCCCCCGACTGATCGCTCGTCTGGTCCTCCTCGTCGGCGGTTCTACCTCGATGAGCCAGCCCGATTCAAGCGATTGCGGTAATGTGTCGGGCGCCCGCCACAAACGGTTGCAGCCGCGGCGGTGCCGAAAATCCGAAGAGGAGGACGAAATGATCGAGCGAGCAGTCGCTCTACTAGCCGTGATGGCTATGGTCCTGGCCGCTTGCGGTGGCGACGGCGGCGCGGACACCACCGTGGCTTCCGAAACGACGGCTGGAGGATCCGCCACGACCGCCGGAGGACCCGATACCACGAGCGGCGGTGGGGATGGAGGCGACGGTGGCGAGGCTCCGTCCGGCGATCCGATCGTGATCGGCAGCACGTTGGCTTTGACCGGGCCCTTGGCGCCCACCGCCGCCATCCACAAGGTGGCAGGCGATCTATTCGTCGAGCGTCTCAACGCCAACGGTGGCCTGCTGGGCAGGCCGGTCGAGTGGCGGGTGCTCGATGACGAGTCGGTGGCAGACCAGGCAGCAGCCCTGTACGAGAGGCTCATCACCGAGGATCAGGTGGACCTCATCATGGGCCCCTACGGGACGGGTGCCATCGCGGCCGCCATCCAGGTGGCCGAGAGGTATGGGTACGTCTACCCCCAGCACACCGGCAGCCTGACCTATGCCTTCGGGTACGAGTGTCACTTCCCGTCGTGGCCTACCGGGCGTTATCCGAACGTCACCAATCCCGAGCTCGTCTTCGACGCTCTGGAGTCGACCGGAAACCCGCCCGAGACGATGGCCTTCGTGATCAATCAGTTCCCGGGCTCGATGTTCGTTGCCTACGGCAATCCGGACACCGGCGATCCGCAGGATGCCCGCGGGGCAGTGGCGATCGCAGAAGAGCGTGGCTACGAGGTGGTTCTCGACGTCCAGTACCCGCTCGACATCAGCGACTGGGGACCGATCGCTGCGCAGGTCCGGGACGCCGATCCGGACTTCGTGTACCTCGGGGCCTTGGGCGTGGACGGGCCGAACCTGATCGCCGCCCTCGATGCGTTGAACTATCAGCCGGCCGGCATGTTCATGCAGTGGCCCGCCCCCGGTCCCGTCCTCGGCGCAGGCGAGAGCGCGGAGGGTGTGCTGTCGGTGACCGCCTTCGAATCGCATCCGCCGTTCACGGATGATCCCGACAACGCCGAGATCGCCGATGCCTTCCGGGAGGCCGCCACGGAAGCCGGCATCCCCTACCCGGAGATGGAGACCCAGGCGAGCGCGTCCTGGGCTGCCTGGCAGACGCTGGTGGCAGGCGTCGAAGGTGCCGGGGAACTCGACAACGAAGCCGCCTGTGAGTACCTCCGCAACAACGAGATCGAGACGATCTTCGGCGCGTACACGTACGGCACCGAAGAGAACAACTACTACGGAGACCTGTCCTACGTGAAGCAGGTCCAGGACGGTGACTGGTTCGTGGTGTACCCCGAGGAGTACGCCGCTCCGGATCGCACGCTGGAATACTCACCGGACAACTAGCGCGAACCGCAGGAGGAGGCGCTGGGCGCTCTGACCCGGCGCCTCCTCCCCGATCGACAGGAGAGCTCGACCGCGTGTCCTTGATGACACAAGCCGTCGTGTCGGGGATCCTCAGCGGAGGCCTCTACGCGATGATGTCCCTCGGCATGTCCCTCAGTTGGGGTGTGCTCAAGATCATCAACCTGGCCCACTTCTCGTTCATCCTCTTCTCCGGCTACATCACCTACCAACTCGCCTTTTCGTACGGCTGGGACCCGTTCCTCGCCATCGTCGTGTGCGTGCCGCTGTTCGCCCTGGTGGGCATGGCTCTCCAGTGGCTGTTCGATCGGGTGAGGGTGTCGGAATTCGAGTCGCTGCTCCTCACGTTCGGGATCTTCATCATCTTCGAGAGCCTGATCTCGACGGTGTGGACCGCGGACTTCCGCCGTATGGACACCGTCCAGAACCCGTATCAGTCGCAGTCCGTCTGGGTGGGTGACGTGGCGCTCCCGGTCCCGCAACTGGCCGCCTTCGTCGTCGCCGTGGTCATCGCATTCGGCACCCGTTATCTGCTGGACCGCACCGACTTCGGCCGGGCCGTGCGCGCCCTTTCCCAGGATCGGGCCGTCGCCCGCGCCTTCGGAGTCGACCCTCATCGGGTGGCGATGCGCCTCGCCGGGTTGGCGGCGGCTTTCGCCGCCCTCGCCGGAGTTTTCATCGCCATGAGCCGAGCCCTGTTCCCGGGTCTGGCGGTCGAGTGGTTCGGGATCGTCTTCTCGGTCGTGATCCTGGGCGGTCTCGGCAGCACCCTCGGCACCCTGATCGCGGCGGTGATCATCGGCCTGGTCGGAGGTGTGGCCACGGTCCTCGGCGGGCCGCCGATGGCACCACTGGCGATCTTTCTCGTCCTGATCGCCACGCTTCTGTTCCGTCCCCAGGGCATCCTCGGGAGATCGTCGGCATGAAGGGGCTGGCACGCCGCCCCTGGTTCGCCCCGGTCGTCACCCTGATGGTGGCCGCCGCGCTGTGGTTCTACCCGAACCTGCTGGATGCCGCCGGGTGGCCGGTCTTCTATCTCCTGTTCGCCTACACGGTCTTCTTCTGGACCGCCCAGTCATCGAGCTGGAATCTGTTCACCGGCTTCTCGGGGTACTTCAGCTTCGGCCAAGGTGCCTTCTACGGCGTCGGGGTCTATGCCGTGGGTGTCCTCGTCGTGAAGCAGGGCTGGCCGCTCCTGCCGACCTTCCTGGTTGGTGGGCTGCTCTCGGCGATGCTCGGCCTGTTCATCGGATTGATCGTGTTCCGGCTTCGTCGCCTGAGAGGCGAGATCTTCGCGCTCATGACATTGGCTGTCGCCTTCGTGCTCGGTGCCGTTGCCCGTGTCAGCTCTACGATCGACGGGGGCCAGGGGATCCCCCTCTCCTCGGTGCCGGTACCGGAAGCTCTCGGCAGTCACCCCGAGATGATCTTCCGCTTGGGCCTGATCACCGCCGTGCTGGCAGTCGTGGTCGCCCAGGTCGTTCAGCACTCCCGACTCGGATGGGGGTTGTTCTCCATCCGCGACGACGAGGACGTGGCCGAGACGCTGGGCGTGCCCACTTTCAGGTTCAAGATGGTGGCGCTCGGGCTGACGGCGTTCCTGGCAGGGCTGTCGGGTGCGGTCCACGCTCTCCAGGTCAGCTATGTGACGATCGAGGAGGTGTTCAACATCCGGGTGCCACTCATGGTGATTCTCATGAGCATCCTCGGTGGAACCCGTCATTGGATGGGGCCCGTTCTCGGGGCCCTGGTGGTGCACACGATGAGTGATCGCCTCAACCGCGCCGGGCTCGAGGCAGTGAGCGACCTGATCATCGGTGGGTTGCTGATCCTGATGATCGTGGCCGTGAAGGAGGGCCTGTATCTGAGGATGCGCGAGCGTCCCTGGGCGACTTCGATCGGCGGCATCCTCGGCGTCGCAGCCGGTTTCGTGATCGGCCCCCTGGACTCGGCCGTCACACACCTCGCCTATGTGCTGCTCGGTGCCGTGCTGGGGGCCATGGTTCCGCAAGGCAGGCGTGGCGGGCGTCCTTCCAGCCCTGGGGCACCGGCCGCCGAGGCGATCGAGGAGGCGGTCGGTGGCTGACCTCCGTTTCGAGAACGTCGTGAAGCACTTCGGCGGAGTCCACGCCCTGGACGGTGTGACCGGGCACGTCTCCGGAGGGGAGATCCTGGGTTTGGTAGGCCCGAACGGATCCGGCAAGTCGACTCTCATCCACGTCCTCAGTGGCCATTACGACGCCGACGACGGCCGAATCACCTTCGACGGAGAGGACATCACGGAGCGGCCCGCTCACCGTGTGATCGAGATGGGCGTCGCCCGTACCTATCAGATTCCCCGGCCGTTCTCCACCATGACCGCCCTCGAGAACGTCTCGGTGCCCCTGATGTTCGGCGCCCAGCCGATGCGTCCCGAAGCGGCCCGCCAGGCAGCGCGCGAGTGGCTCGGGTTCACCGGGCTCGAGGCCTACGCCGACCAGCCCATCTCCAGCCTCAATCTCCACCAACTCAAATACCTGGAGTTGGCGAGGGCGCTGGCGGCCCGTCCCCGCCTGGTGTTCCTCGACGAGGTGCTGTCGGGGTTGAATCCCTCGGAGATCAACGACTCGATCGAGATGGTGAGGCGGATCCACGCCAGCGGGATCACGATCGTGATCGTGGAGCACCTGGTCCGGGTGGTGACGTCGCTGGCCACGCGCATCATGGTCCTCGACCGGGGCAGGGTCATCGCCGACGGCGACCCGGGGGAGGTCATGCGGAAACCAGAGGTGGTGACCGCCTATCTCGGAAAGCGAGCCCAAGGTGCTTGAGGTCGAGTCGATTCGGGCAGGCTACGGCCAGGCCCAGGCGCTCTGGGACGTGTCACTGACGGTCGGCGACGGCGAGATCGTCACGATCATCGGTCCCAACGGCGCCGGCAAGAGCACCCTCGTGAATGTCCTGGCGGGAATCCACCCTGCGTGGGGAGGCCGGATGGTCTTCGACGGGGTCGACCTCGGGGCGCTGGCGCCGCACGAGGTCTGCACCGCGGGAATCGCGGTGGTTCCCGAAGGCCGGCAGGTCTTCTCCGAGATGACCGTCACCGACAACCTCCTGATCGGGGCTTATCACGCCGATGCCCGTGCTCGTCGCACGCAGAACTACGACCGGGTGTGCGAGATCTTCCCCATCCTCGCCGAGCGTTCGAACCAACTCGCCGGCAGCCTCAGTGGAGGTGAGCAGCAGATGCTGGCCATCGGCCGGGCCCTGATGGCCGAGCCCCGCCTGCTCCTGCTCGACGAGCCTTCGCTGGGCCTGGCTCCCGTGATCGTCGACACGATCTTCGAGATCCTGCGTCGCATCCACGAAGACGGAACCGCCGTTCTGGTGGTGGAACAGAACGTCGTCGAGGCTCTCGAACTCGCCGCCCGCGGCTACGTCCTCGAGCAGGGCAGTATCGTCAAGGAAGCTCCTTCGGGCGAGCTGTTGGACGATCCCGCGGTGCGCAGCGCCTACCTCGGAGTGTGACGGGGACTCCCATTCGCAACCGTTTGCAGGACTGGTAGCCTCGGTCGGATGCTGGAAGCCAAGGCAAGAGAACTCCTCGAAGGCCCCAACTACGCGACGATCACCACCCTCATGCCCGACGGGTATCCCCAGACCCACATCGTCTGGGTAGGAACCGACGGAGAGCACGTCCTGGTCAACACTGAACGCCATCGCCAGAAGGCACGAAATGCGGAGCGCAACCCGAAGGTGACGGTGACGGTGTGGGATCGCAACGACATGTGGAGCTGGGTCGAGATCCGGGGTGACGTCGTCGAGGTGGTGGGCGGACCCGAGGCTCGGGCCCACATCGACGAGCTGTCGCGGAAGTACCTGGGGCACGACTACCAGAACCCGGTTCAAACCGAACGCGTGATCCTCAAGATCGCTCCCCGGCGTCAACTCGTCCGCTGATCGCAGTGACGCGCAACGACGCCCTGTTGACTGGCGGTCCGATCTGGACCGGACACCGCCACGTCGAGGCGGTCGCCATCGCCGACGGGCGGGTCGTCGCCGCCGGCAGGCGCGAGGAGGCCGAGTCGTCATTGCGGGCCGGTTTCGACGTGATCGACCTGGAAGGTCGGCGTGCCATCCCGGGTCTGATCGACTCCCATGTGCACGTCCTCCGGGCCGGCCTGACCTGGAACCACACGGTGCGCTGGGACGACATCGACTCGCTCGAGGAGGGACTGGCGCGGATCCGCCGGGCCGCCGCCTCCCGACCCGCCGGCACCTGGCTCCGCGTCCTGGGCGGCTGGCATCCGGGTCGATTCCGGGAAGGAAGAGGGCCCACCCCTGAGGAGCTGGAC
>DATGPZ010000242.1:0-8045 GCA_035304485.1 Acidimicrobiia bacterium
AGGGGTGGACGGGAGGTCAGCCCCAGCGCCGACACCGCCTTCCACACCAGGTTCTCACCGCCTTCCGGGAGTTCCGCACCCACCACCTCGAGGACGTCCTCGTCTCCCTCGCCGACGCTCAGATCGTCAGCCAGATCCACGGTCTGGACCAGGGAGTGGAGTGGATGCTTGCCGGACCTGTCGAGGCCACCCACCCGAAGATCCAGGTTTACCTTCGCCGGTGCCTCCCATTCAGCCATCGGAGACCTCCTTCGCCAGAGCCAGGAACTCGGACGCGCTCAGGGTCTCTGGGCGGCTCTCTCCCGAAACCCCGGCCGCGGCGAACGCATCTTCGGTCACCACTCCTTCTAGCGAGCGGCGCAACATCTTGCGACGCTGCCCGAAGGCTCTCCGAGCCAGGCTGAGAGCGGTCTCGAAGCCTGGTGGGGGCTCCACCCGGTCGAGTCGCAGGACACCTGACGAGACCTGGGGAGGCGGCACGAAGACCTGAGGTGGGACCGTGAACCGTTCCACCACCCGGGCCGTGAATGCCACGACTACGGAGGGGAGGCCGTAGTCGGAAGATCCCGGGGCGGCTACCAGACGGTCGGCCACCTCCTTCTGGAGCATGATCGTGAGAGAAGTGATGGCGGGAACCCGCAACAGGACGTCCATCACGAGAGGGGTCCCGACGTTGTATGGAAGGTTCGCGACCAACTTCCACCCGTCATCGGCCAGGACCGACTGGAGATCCACCTCCAACGCGTCCTCGTAGCGCAAATCGACGGTCGTGCCTGCCAGGACCTCCTCGAGCACAGGACGCATCCGCTCGTCGACCTCGTAGGCGATCACCCGGGCACCAGTATCGGCCAATGCCACCGTCAAGGCGCCGGTACCAGCTCCCACCTCCACGACCTTGTCCTCGCCTCCGACCTCGGCGGTGGCGACGATCTTGTCGATCAGGTTGCGGTCAGCCAAGAAGTGCTGTCCGAATTCCTTGCGCGGGCGCAAGTCGTACTTCTCCAGCAAGCCCAGGATCTCCCGGCGGCTCTGCCCTTTCACGCCGGGCCACCGAACACGCGTCGAGCAGTGTCCGAGGTCGACCGGGCGACCTCCTCTGGATCCATCTCCCATACCTTCGCCAACATCTGGCCGGTGAATCGGACGAACGCCGGCTCGTTGGGTCGGCCACGATGCGGCGGCGGGGCGAGATAGGGAGTGTCGGTCTCCACCATCGCTCGATCGGGGGGCACCAACTCCGCCGCCAGGCGGATCGTTTCCCCGGTCTCGAAGGCGAGCGGGCCGGCGAAGGAAAAGACCACTCCCAGTTCGAGGAACCGCCGGGTCCAGCGCCGTCCACCCGTCCAGCAGTGCAGGACTGCCCGCTCCCCCGCCGCATGCGACTCGAGGAGCTCGTAGACCTTCTCGAAGGCGTCACGACAATGAACGATCACGGGCTTGTCCAGCTCTCGAGCCAGCTCGATCTGAGCCTCGAATGCAGCGATTTGATCGTCCTCGGCAGCCAGCATGCGGTAGAAGTCGAGGCCTGTCTCTCCCACTGCGACCGCGTCGTCGAGCAGTGCCTGGATTCGCTCGGACTCCTTCGGCCAGTCGGAGGCGCTGTGGGGATGCAAGCCGGCCGAATAGACCAGCCGATCCGGACGTATTCGAACCAGCTCTCGGGCCTCCGAACTGGAGTCGGCGTCGACGCCAGGGACCACCATCCAATCCACCTCGGCGGCCCGGGCGATGAGGGTGGCCGGATCCGCATCGACCAGCTGGAGGTGGCAGTGAGTGTCGACCCATCCCATGGGCGACCGAGGGTACCCCGAGCACCTTCCCCGGCGGCACATGCCCGTAATGGACGGTAGGCTCCGGCGTTACCGGGACCGCAAGGAAGTATGGACTCTGGCATCGCACGCAAGATCGACGACTTGGGCAGGGTCGTGATACCCGCCGAGACTCGCCGCCTGTTCAACATTCGGGAGGGCGATCACATCCTGATCTCGGTGGAAGGGCCCAACATCGTCCTCCGCAAGATGACGAGCACCTGCACCTTCTGTGGCAGCGAGGAGCACGTTTCGGACTTCAAGGGCAAGGGAGTGTGCGCCTCTTGCCGGAATCAGCTGCTCACCTGAGCAAGTCCTCGTAGATCGCCCGCCGTCCGACCCCGGTAGTGGCGGCCGCCTCTCGGGCTGCCTGGGAAGCCGTCATCCCCCGATCCATCAGCTCGCGGGCGAGCTCGACAGCCCTCTCCTGGTTCGGCTTGGCGGCCGGCGCTCCGGCGACCACCAGAGTGAACTCACCGCGCGGTTCTCGTTCGCCCCAGTGCCGAACGGCTTCACCCAAACTGCCCCACCACAGCTCTTCGTGGAGCTTGGTGAGCTCGCGGGCGATGAACACGCCACGATCCGCTCCGCACGCGGTCTCGAGAGCAGCCAGGTCCGTCACCACTCGGTGGGGCGAGAGGAACAGCACCGTGGGTCTCGTCTCGGTGGCAATCCGCTCCAGCTGTGCCGCCCGGTCCCTCCCCTTTCGGGCCAGGAAACCCTCGAAGACGAAAGCGTCCTCGACCATCCCCGACGCCGACACGGCCGCCGTGACGGCCGAGGGTCCGGGGACGACCGTCACCCGAGCCCCTGCCGCCCGGGCGGCCTCGATGGCGGTGCGGCCTGGATCCGACACGGCGGGCGAACCCGCGTCGGTGACGACCGCGACATCGCGGCCGGCCTCCAGATGGCGACGGATCTCGTCGCTTCGCGACAGCTCGTTGCCTACGAAATAGGAACGGAGATCGGCGGTCACCCCCAACGCCTGGAGCAGACGCCCCGTTCGCCGAGTGTCTTCGGCATACACGACATCCACCTCGCCCAAGGTCTCCACCAATCGGGGGGAAGCGTCAGCCAGGTTGCCGATGGGAGTCGCACATACGTACAGGGTGGAAGTCATCGCTGCCAGCTTCGCCTGGACTCGCTGAGAAGGCCAGTCGTTCGCCCACTCCCGGCACAGGATTGTCGATCGGGAGTTCCAGGATCCACCGAGCCCTGGGGAACCAGGCGATGCGCCGTCGATCCAGTCGCTCCACTGCCTGGACGGTGCCGTCGGGCCCAATCGACACCACCTGGATCGGTGCTCGCAGCCCGAACCCGTGCACACTGCGGGTTTCGAGCAGCAATGGGAACGGATCCCGCCACATGAGCCCACGCCATCGCAGGCGATGGGAGTTGGCGTGTCGTGCTTCGACCCGATAGCCCCGGCATCCCTCGATCAGCACTCCCCCAACGATACGGCTGATCGGCCCAGCCGACCAGAGGATCAGCCTTCCTGGGACGCACCGGTGCCGGCTGTCACCGAGTCCACCAGGGGTGGCAAGAGATCAGGATCCGAGGAGGCGATGAATACGACGTTGGCGCCGTCCGCCCCCACCCAGGCCGCATCCTCGCCCACGAAAGCGGTACCGTCGCTCAGCTCCGAACCTTCACCGGTGTCCATCGCCGTCCCGGCGTACTCGGCCAGGGCGGAACTGAGCTCGGCCCCGTCCGACTCGGAATCTCCCCGATAGATGAGGACGAGGACCACATCGGTGCCGTTGAAGTGGACCTGGTAGCTGTCCCCTCCCCAGCCTCCGGCAGCGACGTCCGAAGTCTCGGCCGAAAGAGCCTGGTCGAACATCAGCTTGAAGCTCAGCTCACCCCAGGTCGACTGATACTCCAGTTCGTATCCGTCGATCTGGAGGGGCTCCATCTCGACCGGGATCGGCTCATCCGCCGGATAGTCCTCGGGATCGATGATCTGCTCTGTCGAGGTCGGCGGGTCGGCATAGGCGTCGGCGATGGCATCGAAGCCACCCGTCCGATAGAGACGCTCGACGAAGAGGAAGCCGCTGTCGTAGGGGAAAACGAGGGCGTCGCGAATGAACTGTGGGGCGCTTTCGAACACCTCCTGGTCGACGCCGAACGACTCGGTCAGGAACTGGGCCTGCTCCTCGGGCGTCAGGTTCTGGAGATAGAGGAGTTCGGCCAGGACCGCATCGCCTTCGATCAGAGCCTGGAGAGCGCTGGCTTCGTCGTAGCGCTCCTCGTCGAGAAGAGTGGAGTAGACGGCATGGAAGCCGTAGTGCTGGTCGGTCAGCGCATGGGTCAGCTCGTGCACGAGGGTCGCCCTCTGTAGAGCGGTGAATCCTTCCTCGGCCCGGGGAACCACCAATTCCCTCTCTTCCCCGTCGTAGAACCCCGCCACCTGTTCCGAATACAGATCGGAGTAGAGCTGTTCGAGGTCGGTGTCGTCATCCACCAAACCCAACAGGCGGTAGAGGGCTTCGTCGGCTGGCAGGTCGGCGAGATCCTCCTCGAGTTGGTCGCGTACCCGCTGGGCCAACTCCTCCTGGCTGACGACGGCCACGTTGGGCTGTTCCTGGAACTCGAGCTGCCTCACCTCTTGGGTGATCGTCATCAGTTCGGCCAGCTCGACCCGGATCTCCTCCGGCAACTCCTCGGTGCCGGGAGGCAAGGTGGTCGTCGTGTCGGGAATGGTGGAGGACGGGGCGGCAGCTGTGGTGTCGGTCGAACCCGATGTCGTGTCCGGTGCGTCCGTGGTCGAGCCGCCCGAGCCATCGTCACAGGCAGCGAGCACGAGCAGAGCCAAGGTGAAGGTGAGGAGACGGGTGCGCATGTGTGCAGGCGAGGTTACCGGAGCACTCGACCTAGCCCGCAGTGGTTCTATGGGCTCGACCACCTGGTCGACCAGCTCCTCGACCTCGAACGCCTCTACGAGGGCACCTGACGCCCAACACCCTGCCAGGCAGCGGAGCTGGAGGAAGCCTCGGTCCCAGCATCTGTCGTGGACTCGGTAGGTGTCTCGCGATCGAAAAGCCAGGGGGTCGGGAGTCCCCCAGAAACGCCGAAAACCCAAGCGAAGCTTGGGTTTTCGGGGTGTGGAGGTGATGGGATTTGAACCCACGGCCTCTTCCGTGCGAGGGAAGCGCTCTTCCGGGCTGAGCTACACCCCCATGGGTCGACACATTGTAGCGGTAGCCGCCACACCGCTCGAAGGGAGCCGGGTCAGACGCCCCGCTCCTCCAGCGTCGTGCGCAGGCGCTCCTGGACGACCGTGGCGGTGAGATCCGCCCTCGATCTCTCGACCAAGGAACGAGCGACGTCTGTCGTGCGTCGCAGCCCATTGGTCATGCCATCCGGGTAGTCGATGCCGGCCAGCACGTCGACGATCTCGTCCATCGCCTCCAGCAGGCGCTCTGCTTCCTCGACCGCCCCGGCCCGGAGGTCGTCGAGCATTCGACGCCGCAACTCACCCACTGCTTCACCCAGACCGTGCAGCCAAGGAATGGGATCGATCTTCAGATCGTCGGGCCCGGGAATCTCCTGGTCCGTGAGCAACGCCCGGGTGATGTGGGCTTCGGCCAGCTCCTTCATCGCGTCGGACACGAAACCGGCATGGACCATCCCGGGTTGGTCCCGCATCGTTTCCAGGATCTCGTCGCGAACGGAGTCGGCGGTCGCTATCCGCTCGTCGGCCTCCTCCAACTCACGGCGATGTAATGCCCGAATGGCGTTGGCGGAGGAACGAATGACGTCTCGGCCCCGTTTCAGGGCCACCTCCCGGGCATTGAAGCGATCGTCCAACTCGGATCGAATGTCCGAGAGGTCGGGAAGTTGGGGCACCGGTCAGATCAGTTGGCGATGACCCGGACCTGGGACTCCTGCCGCTCGACCTGGCGATCCGGCAGGGTATCGACAGCCAGGCGGTAGCGATGGGCCTGGCGAATCTGCACCAGCACCGCCACATAGAGGGCGAGGAGGACATCCACCGCCAGGTGGACGAGGAGCCAGTTGAGAGAGTTGCGCCACCAGGCGACCGCCAAGGTGGCCACCGCCAGCCCGATCAGCACACCCAGCACTCGACGCCGGCGAGCACGGACCGTCAGCTTCGTGGATGAGGCCGAAGCGCTGTACTGGCGGCGCTGGACGTCCGCCATGAGCGAAGTCCACCGGTCGAATTGTTCGGTCGAGCTGAGTGGTGCGTCTCGCCGATCGCCCAGTAGGGACGGCAAGAGGTAGAAACCCCAGACCGTGGCGATGACGAGCAGAGCGACGATGAGGCTGGCTGTCATGTCTGTCTGACTCCGGAAAGGCTTGCGTCAGGTTAGCCGGATGCTACAGGTGCAACAACGAACTCACGATTCGGCCCGCCAGTGACCTGAACGGCCACCCTCCTTCTCGAGAAGGCGGACAGGCCCTATTTCGACCTGACGCTCGACAGACTTGACCATGTCGTACAGGGTGAGGGCACCAACAGCGGCCCCGGTCATCGCCTCCATCTCGACCCCGGTCCGGCCTTCGAGCCGGCATTCGACTTCGATGCGGACACCTCCCTCGGCTGGTTCGATCCGCACTTCGACCGAGTCGAGGCCGATGGGGTGCGCCAGAGGGATGAGGTCCGGCGTGCGCTTGGCACCCATCACCGCCGCCAGACGCACTGTCGCCAGGACATCGCCTTTGGGGAGATCGCCTGCCATGAGCCGGTCGACCAACCCGGGACTCATCGACACCACTGCCTCTGCCCGGGCTCGACGGCGGGTCACCGCCTTGGAACCGACGTCGACCATGCGAACCCGTCCCTGTTCGTCGAGATGGGTGAGCGGGTTGTCATCGGTCATGAGGGCCTCCGGCTGGGGGGACTACGAAACAACTCGACCTCGACCATCTCACCTCGTTCGACGACGTCGACACCGACAGGAACCACGGCGAACCCGTCGGCTGCCGCCAGGGCCGACAGCACGTTCGAAGACTGGCCACCGGACGAGCGGACGACCGTCTGCTCACCGTCCTGGTCGAAGGCGACACGGAGGAAGACCTCCTTCTCGGGATCGGTCTCGAAGCGCTCCCCGGCCACCAACCCGATCCGGGGCCTCAGGAGCCGGGAAGCACCCTGCATGGCGAGGAGGGCGGGACGGGCGAACTGCTCGAACGCCACCATCACCGAAACCGGGTTGCCGGGAAGCCCGAACAGCGGCGTCTTCCCGACGAATCCGAAGGCGAACGGCTTGGCCGGCTGCATCGCCACCTGCCAGAACTCGACGTTGCCTCGTTCCGCCATCACCCGCTTGATCAAGTCGTACTCGCCCATCGATACCCCACCCGAGGTGAGGATGGCATCGCTGGCGGCGGCCGCCTGCTCCAGGGCCTCGACGAGGTCGTCCTCGGTGTCGGCCACGATGCCTCCGTCGACCGCTTCTCCCCCGGCTTCAACCACCAGGCGGAGCATCATCGGGCGGTTGGAGTCACGGATCTGACCGGGACCCAACGTGATGGTGTCGGCTGGGCGCAACTCGTCTCCGGTCGAGAACACCGTGACGACCGGACGCTTCCCCACCACCGGCCGCTGGACGCCCAGCGATGCGAGCAACGCCACCTCGGGTGGCCCCAGGAACACGCCGGCCTGGAGTACCTCCTCCCCCGCTTTCACGTCCCCTCCGGCCGGGCGAACGGCTGTCCCCTTGGGAACCGCCTCCTCGATCACCACCGTGCCAGCGTCGGGCTGATGAGTGACCTCGACCTTCACCACCGTGTCGGCGCCTTCCGGCATCGGAGCACCGGTCATGATCTTGATGGCGGTCCCTCGGGTGACAGGACGGGTGGCGACCGAACCGGCCGGAACGTCCTCGACGACCTGCAATCGGACGGGCACCTGAGCCAGGTCGTCCGCCAAGACCGCGTATCCGTCCATCGCGGAGTTGGGGAACGGAGGCAGGTCGTGGGAAGCGATCACCGGTTCGGCGAGGATCCGACCGCCTGCCTCCGCCAAGTCCACTTCCTCGGTGCCCAGTGGGCCAACGCTGCCCAGAACCTCGGCCCGAGCTTCTTCCAATGGCTTCAATCCAGCATCTCCCTGTCCCGGGCGATGGCGGCCAGGGCTTGCCGCTTCTCTTCGAGGTCTTCGCTGCTCTTGATCGGCAGGAACCGGGATTCGGGGCCGTTGCGGGGCACCCGCACGAACCGCATGTCGAGATGCGAGGCGACTTCGTTGATCAGCCGCTCGAACTGGATGGC
>DATGPZ010000243.1:0-3957 GCA_035304485.1 Acidimicrobiia bacterium
CGATGATCTGCTCGGCCGTGTGACCGTTGGCGGCCATCGCCCTCGCCCCGAACTGGGACATGCCGACTCCGTGACCCCAGCCCCCACCGTCGAACTCCCACTCGTCGGCGGCACCCATCGCAGGGACCGCGAGGGAGAGCAGGAACCCGATGAGCGCCAGATGGAGGAGTCCCCGCCTCAACCCATCATCCTCCCACCAGTCGGTATACGGCGTTGTCGAACAAGTTGGTCACCAGCACCTCGCCGTCGGCATCCCGGGAGAAGTCGACGATCCCGCTCATACCGAGACGGTCCGTGAGTTCGGTGTGGTCGACGATTCCCGAACCGAGACGCCGGAACCCGAATATCCGACCGGAATAGACATCCGCGTAGAGGTAGTAGCCCCGGAGGGAGTTGACCGTCGGGCCGTCGTAGACGACACCACCGGTCACGGTCCTGCCCACCGAGCGCCCGTACTCGACCACGGGCATGGTGAGCCCGGAGGTGGAGCAGGACGGGTCGTTGTCGTTCGGGTTGCAGAGGGTCCCTTCGTACCGGGACCACCCGAAGTCGTATCCGGAGGGTCGCAACTCGACCATGTTGACCTCTTCTCGAGCCCCCTGGCCAACGTCCCCGATGTACATGTAACCATCGTGGATGCTCCAACGCCAAGGATTGCGCAGACCGATTGACCAGATCTCGTCCAATCCGGAGCGACCGACGTAGGGGTTGTCCGGCGGGATCCCGTACGGGTCCTGATCGACGTCGATGCGGATCATCTTCCCGAGAAGCGTATTGATGTTGCGCGCCCGCGATTGGGGGTCATTGCCCGAGCCACCGTCGCCGAGACCGAGGTAGAGGTACCCGTCGGGTCCGAAGTCGAGGAACCCTCCGTTGTGGTTGGAGTACGGCTGGTCGACCGCCAGCACGACGTTCGGGGACCCGGCGGTGAGTCCGTTGGCGGCGACTTCGAACTCGACCAGATAGGTGGTGTGATTGCCCGATCCGCCGGAGCGCAACGGGCCGGAGTACCAGGCGAACACACGGCGATCCGACGGATAGTCGGGGTGGAAGGCGATGGCGAGAAGCCCGCGTTCGCCCCCCGTCACGATCGAGCCGGTCAGGTCGAGGAACGGTTGCGCCCGCAGGGCACCGTTCTCGAAGATCCTGACGCGACCGCCCTGTTCCACGATCAGGAGGCGATCAGTGCCGGGCTGGGCAATCGTCTGAACGGGCGATGAGAGACCGCCGACTACAAGCTCCCAGTCGAGGGGTGGACGCGGGGCCGGCTGAACGGCCGTGAACCCGAAGGCGCGGGTGAGGAAAGACGCCATCTGTTCCCGGGTCAGAGACCCGTTCGGGCAATACCGCGTGTTGTCCGGAGGGTTGCAGCCTCGCGTGATCCCGGCCCCGGCCAGGGCGTTGATGTCATCTTCGAAACGGTTTCCGTCGTCGTCGACGAACCAGTCATTGGACGAGGAAGGAAGGTCGAATGCCCTACGCATCAGGGCGGCCAGTTCTCCTCTGCTGAGCTTGCGATCGGGGCAGAAGCGGTCATTGGCGGGCGGGTTGCATCCTCGAGTGATGCCGGCTTCGGCGATCGCATTGATCTCGTTCTCGAAGAGATGACCGTTGTCGTCGACGAACCAGTCGCGAGTCGCGGACGGAAGCTCGAGCGCCCGGTAGAGGAAGGCGGCAAAGGCGCCACGGTCGACGGTGCCCTTGGGGCAGAACCGATCGTTGAACGGAGGGTTGCAGCCCCGGGTGACGTCCTCGGCGGCGATGGCCTCGATGTCGGCCTCGTGGATGCTGCCGTCGTCGTCGGTGAAGGTGCCGCCGGGTGCGAGGGCGAGCAGGACCCCCAGCAAGAGGGCAGAGAACTGGCTCACGTCGGGCTCCTCCTCACCTGAGACCAAACTTACCAGGGTCGCCCTACCCCGGCTGGCGAGCCCCTCAAACCACCCACCCCCTACCATCGCCTCGTGCACATCTGCCTCGTTGCACCCAACGACGCCCTGGCCGATCCGCGTGCCCGTGTCCTGCGTTTCGTGCTCGAGCGGGCCGGACACCAGGTCACCCTGGTGATGCCCGGCAAGGATGCCTCGACCTCCGAGGTCATTCAGGTGTCGACTCCTGCAGCACCGAAGAAGCGACTCTTCCGCCGTGGCCCGGAGGAGGACGCGCGCACGAGGCTGTTCCGGGCGATAGCCGATGAAGCGGCGGCGACCGGTGCCACCTTGTTCGTTCCGACCGACCCCCGCGCTCTCGAAGCCGCGATCACCGCGGCGACCCGAACCGGTGGCGCTGTGTTGCGCAACCCGAAGATGGAGCGGGCCGGCGACGTGGATCTGATCGACCTCGCCCCCTTCCGACCGGATCTGGCGATGCCCGTCACCGGAGCCGGGACCCATCACACACCCGGCTGGGAAGCAAACCCCTACGAGCCCTCCCCCGGTTCGCATTCCGACAAGAAGGTCGTTCTCTGTTACCGGAAGAGTGAGATCAACCCGGGCCGGTATCTCGAGGAGGCCTTGCTCCAGGCCGGGGTCGAGCTACGCGTGGAGACGGACGCGATCGACCTCGACACCGTCCCATCCGACACTGATGCCGTCGTTTTCGTCGAGGCCCCCTACCCCGCACTGGAAGTAGTCGGGTCGACGGATGTCCCGGTCCTCTTCTGGTTCCACCACGGTGAGCACCACCTCCATGCCAACCTGCGTCTCGCCGATCGATACCGGGCGGATGCGGTGCTCATGGCTCACTCCTGGCACCTGGCTCCGTTCGCCCATCTCCCGGTCCACAGGTTCCCGTTCGGCATGGCCACGGGGCTATTGCGGCCCGAGAAGCCACTCAGGGAACGCCGATACGACGTGGCCATGGTCGGGGCCAAGCTCTTCGGCGGAGACGGACCGTATGGTCGCCGGCAGCAAATGGTCGCTGAGCTCATGGAAGCGTTCCCCCGCGAGCGGCTCGGGTTCCGGGAGAACGTGCTCGCCACCGAGATGGCGGAGCTCTATGCCGACGCCCGGATCGTCATCAACGAGGGTGGGACCCGTCACTACCCGATCACCATGAGGGTCTTCGAGACCGTCGGCTCCGGTGCAGTCCTCCTCTCCGACCGCCTCCCCGGCATGGAGGTCCTGTTGGACGAGGGCACGCAATACGTGCTCATGAGCGACGACGTGGTCGACGACTGCCGAAGGCTGCTCGAAGACCTCGAAGCGTCGCAGCAGATAGCGGACTCGGCTCTCGAACGTGCCAGGGGCCTCCACACCTACGCCCACCGGGTCGACGAATTGTTCGACATCGTGGCCGCGACAAAGAAGAGGGAGATCCCGTCCAGGCCGCCATTGAGCCCTCTGGCCGCGGTGATAGATCGGGACGTCGAGGTGCAGAGAGTCGCCTATCTCGACGCACCCGAACTCGAGACCGAGCTCCCCGATCGGGAGGTGATGGACGCAACCACCCTCGCCCCGCACCGGCTGGCACCGGCGAAGATGGAAACAGTGGCGATCAGGTCCGAAGACGTCTCGCATCTGCACGAGTTGATGCGAGCCGCCCGTCGATACATCTACATCGAGGGCGAGGCGCGGGGTCTTGCCGATTACCTCGATACAGAGCAACCCCAGGCCGAGCCGACGAGGATCGGCGAGATCGTCCGAGTCGACCTGATGGCGCCCAGCTATCGAATCATGCCCTTCGAGGAACGGGCGCGATGACCAGGGCCGCGATCGTCATACCTGTCTACAACCGCTTGACGGTCCTGGAACGGACCCTCGCCGCATTGGAGACCCAGGACCATGAGGAGCTGGTCGTGGTCGTCGCTGACGACGGGTCGGAAGAGGATGTCGCCGGACTGGTAGAGCGGTGGAACCCACCGTACCCCAAGCACTATCTGCGTCAGGAGCACCGGGGCTTCGGCGCAGCAAGGGCCCGCAACCTCGGCGCGCGGTCGGTCGACGCAGAGGTCCTCATCTT
>DATGPZ010000244.1:0-2641 GCA_035304485.1 Acidimicrobiia bacterium
TGTTTCACCCTTCTTCAGCGAACAAGGATCCAGGCGGGCGGGACCAGGGATGCTGGCCGGACTGGGATCGACGACCAGGTCGCGATGATCACCCGCGGTCCTTGGCAGTGCGGATCGGCGCCACCACTCGCCCAGCTCACCTACAGGTGGGGCACCGCCGTAGAAGCCGATGATGTCGTAGCCGTCGTCGCCGCCGGGCGACGGGAAGAAAGGCACCAACCACATAGGTGGTGACGCCAAGCCCGCCAGGCGGTCGACGTGTTCAGTTCAGGCCAGGGATATCTTCGCAACCATCGCCGTTCCAGTCGAACGTCTCGGAGGCGAGGCTCTAGAGAATCCCCACCACGAATACCGTCCTGGTTTCATCCACCCTTTGCCCTTCTATGCCTTCGATCTGGTCAGGCGTTTCGGGTCGCTTCCTACGGGTACGTTGCAGGCGAACGGAGGGATATCCATGCAATGCAGACACGAAGCGTGCGTATGCGAGGTTTCCGGAGGCGACGAGTATTGCTCAGACCATTGCCGCAATTCCGGAAGCGCCGACGCGTGTGACTGCGGCCACGCCGACTGCGAACTCCACCAGGAGAAAAGGCGGATGTCGCCTGGTATCAACTGAGGCGACTATCAACTGCTCGACGCTGATTCAGCGACGAACCTCGAGCCCGGTCAGGTCGACCTGGAGGGCGAGAGGTTCGTTCTCGCCCAGGTCGATGGTCACACGGCCTCCGCCCAGACGCTCCACCATCTCCAGCAATTCCCCCACGGCGGCCTGCGCCATCTCTTCGACCGCGGAGAGGTCGATCACGAGCCGCCGGTTCCCGAGGTCGATCAGGCCATTGG
Source organism: Acidimicrobiia bacterium (assembly GCA_035304485.1). Classification (GTDB taxonomy): domain Bacteria; phylum Actinomycetota; class Acidimicrobiia; order Spongiisociales; family ZC4RG35; genus ZC4RG17. The sequence continues at coordinate 841 of DATGPZ010000244.1, forward strand.
CCAGATGAGAAGCAGCCGTCTCGTCGATGTTGCCGGCCAATTTCAGCACACGAATCCGGGCGTCCTGTCTCCACTCGAACCCGTATTGCGGCGCTTCCCCAAAAGGTGGCGCCGCCATCATCGCAACAGTTCCTCGCCGCGCGAGCCGAGGCGCTTCATCCAGTGGACGATCCCGAGACCGCCGAAGAAGAGGCCGCCGACGAGGGTGCTAGTCATCAGATTGCCGCCGGGACCCTGGAGCATCACGAAAAGGGCACCCAGCAGAGCGCCCAGTGTGGCGGCGGCGAACACTTCCACCGGGAGACGGTCCATGGCGGCTTCCTTCCGGCTCGGGTCGAAGGCCTACCCGCCGGTTCGGAGGTGAAACGTCGATTCGACCTGTTCGTCTCGGATTACAGGGGTGGCCGCGCTCCGCGACGAGAGGGGTCCGAAAGGAAGTCGAGGCCGATGACGAGTAGGAGTCCGTGGGTTTGCTGGTGTGTCATGGGCCGGTTGGAGGGCGAACGACCGAGCGGGTTTGGGCGGCTCACCGCCGGGTATTCGCCGGGCAGGAGGCCTCATGACACTCGTCAAAGATCTGATGACCAGTTCGCCTGAACTGCTGGCCGAGTCGACGCCTGTATGCGACATCGCCAAAGTGATGGAAGCTCGCACCATCGGCTTTGTGATCGTCGACGATGGTGCTGGGCGCCCGGGTGGTGTGATCACCGATCGCGACCTGCCATCGAAGTGCTGGCTGCAGAGCGCGACCCCACTGACACCACTGCCGGAGATCTGCTCTCGGGTCGGCCGGTGGTCACAGTGGAGGCGGATGCGGCAGTCGAAGACGCAGTCCAGGTGATGAAGCAGCACGCCCTGCGACGTCTACCCGTCGTCGAGGACGGAGCGGTCATCGGGGTGTTGGGCCAGGCGGACGTGGCTCGCTTCGACGAAACGCTGGCTGGAGAGCTCGTGGAGGTCCTGTCGTCGGCCCGGGACAACTCGGCAAAGGGGTGAGAGACCCGGAGATATCCTTAAAACCGTGAACCTGGCACACCTCCACCGGCTGCTGGGACCACACGGGCTCTACGAGCACGCTCTCTACCGAGACCCTCGTCCCGAGCACGGCTACTGCACGGACGACAACGCGCGAGCGGTGGTGATCGCGGCCGCGATCGACGACCCGCTCGGCCACGAGATCCTCGACGCGACCCGCGATTTCCTCGAGGCAGGCTTTCTCGAGGTCGGCTGGCGCAACCGTATGTCACCGGAAGGCGACTGGACGGATGGCCCCGGGCCCGAGGACTCACACGGTCGAGCCTTGTGGGCCTTGGGCGTGCTGGCGGCGTCTGACCGACTCCCTCCCACGTTGGAGGACAAAGCGAGGGTGGCGGCGAACCGACCCCTGTCGGCGCTGCGAGCCAACGTGTACGCCTTGTTGGGAATTACGACCGCGGTAGCGGCCGGCTCGGAGCTCTTCCCGAGAACGCTCGTACAGGCATTGGTGCAACGACTGCCTGCCCCGGCGAGCGGGGTCTGGCGATGGCCTGAGCCGCGGCTCACCTACGACAACGCCCGAGTGCCGATGGCCTGGATTCGGGCAGGTGCGGCACTGGAAGACGAGAGCCTGCTCTCTCAGGGGATCGAGCTCCTTGAGTGGCTGGTCGAGATCGAGACCCGAGACGCATGGTTCAGCTTCACCCCCGTGGGTGGCCGAGGACCGGGGGAGCGCGGTCCGGCTTTCGACCAGCAGCCGATCGAGGCCTGGGCCATGGCCGATGCGTGCGAAGCGGCGGCCCAGACCGTGGGCGGGGAGTCATGG
>DATGPZ010000245.1:0-6400 GCA_035304485.1 Acidimicrobiia bacterium
GCGGGGCTCGAGGCGGTCGAACTGGCGGTGGGAGGCAACCACGCCTGCGCTCTCGATGAGCAGGGCACCGCCCACTGCTGGGGACTCAATGGTCACGGGCAAATCGGCATCGGTCCCGGTCCCGACGTGACCGAACCGACACCGGTCGGAGGCGACCTCGAGTTCGTTTCCATCGCCACCGGACAGAACCACACCTGCGGCATCGACCGGGAGGGCGAATCGTGGTGCTTCGGCGAAAACGCATCCGGTGAACTCGGACTGGAGCACGACAACCCCGTCGACACTCCGACCGCGCTGCCCGGCGACCATGAATTCGACGAGATCGTCGGAAGTGACGGTCACTTCACCTGTGGGCTGGTGGGCTCCCAGGCGTGGTGCTGGGGTTCGAACAGCTATGGCCAGATCGGAGCGGGCGTCGTCGGATCAGAGTTCGACGAACCGTTTCCCGTGATCGGCGGAATCGCGTTCGCCCACCTGGACCCGGGCGAGTTCCACACCTGCGGGATCGATGTCCAGTCCCGCGTCTGGTGCTGGGGAGGCAACTGGGCCGGTCAGGTGGGCAAGGGCGACACCGGATTCGGAACCGAGACCGGCACGCCCGCCCGAGTCCTACCCGGTTCCGCTCCCGACGGCGATCCACCGGTGAGACTGCTCTCGACCTCCATTCCCAGCCTTCGCTCGCTCGAGTCCTACCAGGCCTCGTTCGAGGCCTATGGGGGCTCGGGCTCGTATGAGTGGGAGATCTCCGATCTGCCGGACGGCCTGGTGGCCGATACGTCCACCGCCACGATCTTCAACGACCCGGCTAGCCCTGCGATCAAGGATGCCTCTCCCTTCCAGGGACCGATATCGGTGACCGTGCGCGATGCCGCCGACCCGACGGAAGATGACACTCGGGACTTCTTCTACGACGTGTACGCCCCCCTCCAGATCGACGCCGGGTGGGGACACACCTGTGCCGTGACCGGGTTCTTCACACCGACAGATCGGGTCTATTGCTGGGGGCGGAACAACACCGGTCAGATCGGGAATGGCGAGGTGGCGGGCGATCTCGGGCCCAAAGCGGGGCTCCCGGCGAGCGTGGTCACACCCGACACTGAAGGTCTTCTGACATCGGCCGCCCAGATCGCAGGTGGCGACGGTCACACCTGCGCCCGGATGATCGACGGCACCGCCTATTGCTGGGGAGCGCAATTCGACGGTCGACTCGGGAACGGATCGACCCATTTCGAGCCGGTTGCCGTGCCGCAACAGGTCCTCGATCCCAGCGGCGAGGGCCCTCTGACGGGAATCACACAGATCGCGGTGGGTCAGCAGTTCGCCTGTGCCGTGCTCGACACGGCCGAGCTCTACTGCTGGGGCAATCATTCCCAGGGCAAGCTGGGCAACGGAGAAACGACGGGCAACTCGCCCCTGCCGACGCCGGTCCTGGGGCCGACCGGCGATGAACCACTCCAAAACGTGAGTCACGTGGCGGCGGGTTCGGGTCACGCCTGCGCCATCGCCGATGGGAACGTGTACTGCTGGGGAAACAATTTCCAGGGACAGTTGGGCATCGGCTCCACCGGGTCGCCGTACGCCGTCGCCCAGCAGGTGCGAAACACCGACGACTCCGGCCCTCTCACGGGTGTCTCCGCCTTGAGTCTCGGCGCCAGCCACACGTGCGCGCTCACCACCACCGGTACCGCGCTGTGCTGGGGCTCCGACGTCGTCGGGCAGTTGGGGATCGGCGGCCCTGGCTCCAATCGGACCCTCCCGGTGCCGGTCCAGAACGAGAACGGCACCGGTCCGCTCAGCGGAGTCGAATCCATCACGACGGGGAGCCAGCACACCTGCGCTCAACTCACCTCGGGCGAAGCCCGGTGTTGGGGTGAAGGGGTCGAGGGCCAACTCGGGCAGGGCGTCGCCGCCGATTCGGGACTTCCTGTCGCGGTGCTGGATCCGAGCGGAACCCAGCCACTCCAAGGCGTGACCGCGGTGACCGCCGGCGACGCCCACACCTGCGCTCTCACCGACGTCCGCACTGTGTTGTGCTGGGGCGCCAACTGGGATCAACAACTCGGACGCAACGCCGACCCGACGCTGATCCAGACCGTGCCCGACTATGTGCTTCCCGGCACCGGCTGAGTCGTCCTCCGGTCGGCGATAGCAGTGCCTGGGTCCTTCTCGTCTCGGGCGAGCGCCACCGCGTAGTTCGCTCCAGGAGACATCGGCCAAGAACCACGAGCGCCGCAAGCGAGGGTCGAAGATCCCTGGCCGCCAGGACCTTCGACCCTCAACAAGGCCGAAATCCTGCGGCAGAGTCCAAGTGAGGCCAGTGAACGGCCGACTTCCGCGACGGGATCCTGCTTCCCGTCGACGAATACCGGTCGATCCCGCGTTCGCCGTTCACGGCTCTAGGTGTCAGAACAGGAGGTCGTTCAAGACAGACACCTGAGATTCGAGGTTCCGCCGAGCGCATGTCGGTAGCGGCTGAATCTCCTGTAGGGAAAGGAGCGAGATGGGTGCCAGATCGATCGCCGTATTGGGCGCCGGCCACGCCGGTCGCGCGCTGGCGGGGGACCTGGGGCGGTTGGGAGCGGATGTGGTGTTGTGGAACCGTACCCCAGACCACGTCGCCGAGGTCGCGGAGCAAGGCGGTGTGGATCTGGAAGGAGAGATCGAGGGCTTCGGCAAGATCCGGTTGGTGACATCGGACATCGGTGAGGCGTTGGCCGACACGTCTCTGATCATGGTGTGTGTTCCGGCATTCGGGCATCGCGACGTCGCCCGCAAGTGCGCCCCCTTCTTACGAAGCGGCCAAATGGTCGTGCTGAATCCCGGACGCACGTTCGGGGCGATCGAGTTCCTCCACGAACTGGTCACCCAAGGCGCCTCCGATGGAGTGGTGGTGGCCGAGGCAGGCACGTTCATCTTTGCCTCTCGCAGCATCGGGCCGGCCCAGTCCCGGATCAACCGGGTGAAGCGGTCCGTACCCGTAGCCGCCATTCCCTGCGATCGGACCGGTGAGGTGATCGCGCAACTCGAGCCGTGGTATCCCCAGTTCAACCCGGCGGAATGCACTCTGGAAACCAGCCTCGCCAACGTGGGAGCGGTGGTGCATCCCGCCATCACCCTGTTCAACACCGCTCGGATCGAGAACACACAAGGTCGCTTCGAGTTCTACATCGACGGAGTCAGCCCGGGAGTGGCTCAAGTGCTCGAGGCGGTCGACCGGGAACGTCTTGCCGTGGCCAGCCTCCTCGGCGTTCCGACACGATCGATGCGTGACTGGCTGCGGGTGGCTTACCGGGCGCAGGGCCGAGACCTGTACGAGGCGATCCAAGCCAACGAGGGCTACCGGGGCATCTCGGCGCCACCGACGATGGATAACCGCTACATGCTCGAGGACGTGCCGATGAGCATGGTGCCGATGGCGTCGGCCGGACGCCATTTCGGTCTGAACCCTCGGGCCATCGAATCGGTGATCACGTTGGCAGGGATCGTGCACCAGACGAACTATTGGAGTCGAGGCCGAACACTGGAAAGCCTCGGTCTCGCCGGCCTCAGCCCGGCCGAGATCCGACGGGTGGCGAGCTACGGGTACGACACATGACCGACAGACTCGTTCTCGGCGCCGCGATCGGTGACTGCGTCCACGTCGCGGGCATCCTCAACTTCCTCGCGGCGGCCCGCCGCCACGGGTACCGGACCGTCTTCTTGGGCCCGGCGACGCCGATCGACCGGGTGATAGAGGAAGCGAAGAGGCAGCGGCCCGACGTATTGGCGCTCTCGTACCGGCTCACGCCGGAAGCAGCCGGGCGGCTGTTCTCCGACCTGGGCTCCGCTTTGACGAGGGAGGGCCTGGACGAGATTCACACATGGTTCGGCGGGCCTCCGCCGGTGGCAGCAGTCGCCCGCAGCTCCGGCGTCTTCGATCGGGTGTTTGGGGACAGGCCAGACGAAGACATCGATGAGTGGCTCTCCGGCGAGGTGACCACGTCGCTTGGGACGACACCCGGTCCACAGGATCTGCTGTCACGGCGCCGGCTGGCTGGTCGTCGGCCACTGATCCGGCATCACTTCGGACTGGCATCCATGGAGCGGACGATCGAAGGGATACACCGGATCGCCGACGCCGGCGTCGTCGACATCATCTCGCTGGCGCCCGACCAGAACGCCCAGGAGCACTTCTTCCATCCCGAGCGGATGGACCCCTCACAGGACGGGGCCGGCGGCGTGCCCGTCCGCACACCGGACGATTTTCGCCGGCTCTACGAAGCGGCCCAGCGAGGGAACCGTCCATTGCTCCGCTGCTACGCCGGCACCAACGACCTGGTGGAACTCGGCCGAGTGCTGCACGAGACGATCGACAACGCCTGGTGTGCGATCCCTGTCTTCTGGTACTCGGAGCTCGATGGTCGCTCCACGAGGACCCTCGAAGACGCCATCGCCGAGAACCAGGCGCTCGTCGAATGGAGCGCAACCAATGGCATCCCGGTCGAGCGAAACGACCAGAACCAGTGGGCTCTTCGCGCCGCCCACGACACAGTCCAGGTAGCGGCAGCCGGGTTGGGGGCGAGATTGTCGGCCCTGGCCGGGGTAGATACCTACATCGTCCAGATGATGCTCAACACACCGGCCGGTATCTCGCCGGCGATGGACATCGCCAAGATGGAAGCCATGCACGCCGTCGTCGAGCGGTATGCAGGATCCGACATGACCATATTGCGCGAGCTTCGGGCCGGTCTCTTCTCATTGCCCCAAGATCCCGTTCGAGCCCTGGGCCAGCTCGGGTCCGCCACGCGCACGGCGATGGCGCTGCGGCCAGACATCCTCCATGTCGTGGGACACACCGAAGCCGACCATGCGATCGAAGCCGACGAGCTGATCACCTCGTGCACCCTGGTACGGCAGGTCGTGGACGACGCGCTGTTGGGCATCCCCGACCCGCTGGCCGATCCCAAGGTGGTGGCCAGGCGGGACTGGCTGATCGAGGAGGCGACGCACCTGCTCGACATCATCGCCGACCGCTTCCCCGGGGCGGTACAAGGCGACGCCAAAGAGCTGGGTGCCGTGGTACGGAGCGGATTGTTCGACGCTCCTTACCTGATCGGCAACCCCGTCGCCCGGGGCGAAGCCGTGACTGTCGTCGACGGTGGCTGCGACGCAGTCCACCCCGAGACAGGAGAGAGGATCGACGAAGCGACCCGAATCTCCATGCTCGATCGAGCCGTCGAGGGGCCCTGACGCGGTCGGCGACTCCACTGTCCCCAGCCCCTCGCAGCACAAGACATGGCGAGCCATAGGCTCAGCTCCAACACAGAAAGGAGATGCTGATGCCACTACACATCGACATACCGACCCGCGACCAAGTCAGCCGTCTCTTCGCCACCCTCGGCCCGACCTGTGTCTCGATCTACCTGCCGACCGATCCCGCCAGTTCGGGACAGGCGGAGCGCATCGCCTTGAAGAACCTGGTAGCCGAAGCCGTGGACCAGCTCACCGAAGCCGATTCCGACAAGCGCGAGGTGGCTGCTCTCGAAGAACAGTTCTCCGACCTGATCGGGGATGACGAGTTCTGGCGCTACAAGGCACGGAGTCTGGCGGTGTTCGCGACGCCCGACTGGCTCGTCACTTACCGACTCCCCAACCGTCTCAGCGAAATCGTGGACGTGGCGGACCGGTTCCATCTGAAGCCACTGCTGCGATCCATCACTTTCCCTCAGGCGGCTCTGGTCCTTGCCCTGTCTCAGAATTCGGTGCGGCTGTTGGAAGTGCTGCCTGAAGGTGGGCCGACGGAAGTCGAGATGGGTGAGCTGCCGCAAGGGGTGCTCGACGCAGTGCGCATCGTCCATGTGGACGACCGCTCTCCCCGCGGCAAGACTCAGAGCTCGGCGCCCGAACGCAGCCACCTCCGCATCTACTGTCGGAGCATCGACGAAGCGGTCCGGGCGGCGATGGCGGCACAAGACGTCCCGCTGATCCTGGCGGCTGCCGAGCCACTCCAGTCGATGTATCGCTCGGTCAACACCTACCCCCATCTGGCCGACTCTGCGATCGACGGCAACCCCGAGAACACACCCGACACCGAGATCGCCGACCGCGCCCGCGCCATCCTCGACGAGATATACGCCGAGCAACTCGGCGACCTCCACGAACTGTACGACCAGCGGATGACCGAAGGCCGAGCCGACAACGACCTGGCGAACGTCGCCCGAGCAGCCACACTCGGTATGGTCGACACCCTCTTCGTCGATATCGACGCAGTGGTGCCCGGGTTCGTAGACGACGCCGGTGCGGTTGAGTTCGCCGAGGTGGACGACGCCGCCGCCTACTCGGTGGTAGACGAGATAGCGCGACGAGTCTGGATGAACCGGGGAAGGGTCCTGGCCGTACGTCGCGATGACATCCCCGGTGG
>DATGPZ010000246.1:0-6053 GCA_035304485.1 Acidimicrobiia bacterium
CGATGGATTGGAGCAGTGCGTCGGATGCGGTTCGGGTCTGTGACCCGGGGGCGGGGGACCAATGCCCGAACGAGAGAAAGCCGATCTTCTTCACGGAGGTCATTCAACCTCCTCCGGGGCGCAACGATTCCCGGGTCGTCCGGTCGCCACCCGAAGCCCGCCCCATAGGAAGAACTCCGGTTTTCCGGACACACGGCGGAACCATGCTGATAGGTTTCGGCACGCTCGGATCGACCGATCGGGGCGGGGGTTGCGCCAAACCAACCTCCAGATGGGAATGGGAGGACATGAATGAGACGGACGGCGATTCTCGCCACGCTCTCGATGCTCGTCTCTCTCCTGGTGACTGCGACTCCGCTTTCGGCGGAGACACCCGATGGGGTGAGGACCATCGATCGCACAGTCAGGACGATCGAACGACAGGTATCGAAGGAATTCAGGGTGAAGAGCCTCGACGAAGTGGTCACGGTCTTCATCCAATTGGACGTGCAACCGGTCGCAGGGCTGGCAGCCCAAGGTGCAACGGGCGCCGCGCAGAGAACCCAGAAGGATCGCGTGCTCGCCCAGCAAGAGCGTGTGCGCCGCGCCCTGTCCGGTTCGATCGTGAAGGAATTGTCCAGTTTCCAGGTCGCGGCCAACGGCATCAAGGCGAAGGTGCGCGCGGGGGACATTCCCAAGATCCGCTCTACGGCCGGCGTCCTCAGCGTCGCCCCCGTGACGCGGCACTATGTCGACGCCGTTCGGATCCATAACGAGGACAGTGTCCCCTGGATTGGTGGCGATGCGGTGAAGTCGCTCGGATACACCGGCAACGGGGTCACCATCGCCATCATCGACACCGGCATCGATTACACACACGCTGCCTTCGGCGGGTCGGGCGACCCGGCCGACTACGCCGCCAACGATCCCGACGTGGTCGAGGCGGACACCTTCCCGACCGCGAAGGTGATAGGCGGATACGACTTCGCGGGACCGGACTACGACCCGTGTGCCGCCACGCCAATCGACATCCCGGATCCGGATGACGACCCCCTCGACGGCAATGGACACGGCACCCACGTCGCTGCCACCGCGGCGGGCCTGGGCGCCGCGGGTCACGGCGAGGGCATGGCCCCCGACGCGCAGCTCTATGCCCTCAAGGTGTTCAACGACACCGAAGGCTGCACCGAACTGACCGCCGAGGCCATCGAGTGGGCGATGGACCCGAATGACGACGGTGACACGAGCGACCGTGTCGACGTGATCAATATGAGCCTCGGGGCCGGTTACGGATCCTCCAACGACGTTTCGGCGATCGCGGCTCAGAACGCAGTCAACGCCGGCATCGTCGTGGTCGCGTCGTCGGGCAATAGCGGCCCGATCCCCTACATCACGGGCGCTCCGGCAGTTGCCGACGGTGCCATATCCGTGGCAGCCAGCATCGACGACGCTTACGAGGTGAACGGTATCGCCGTCAACTCGCCGGTCGAGTTGGACGGTGAGTACCCCGCGGCCATCGGTCAGTTCGGTGAGCTCGCCATCCCGCTGGCCGGTGACCTCGAGGTCATGGATCCGTCGACCATGCTGGGGTGTGATCCGGAGGACGTGGTCGACCTCACCGGGAAGATCGCGTTCGTCTCCCGCGGCGACTGCACTTTCACCACGAAGGTGCGCAACGCGGAGGCTGCCGGCGCCATCGCTGTGATGATCTTCAACAACACCGACGGCCCGCCCCCGGTGATGCCGCACGACGGCACCGATCCCGAGCCGACGATCCCGGCGGTGATGATCCCGAGGGACATCGGTCTGCTCTTCCTCGATCACATCGATGATGGGGACACGATCAACGTGACGCTCAGCCCCGAGATCACCGTCATCATGGACGAGCTCGCCGACCGGATCGCCGACTTCTCGTCGAAAGGTCCCGGTCACGGCAACGCGTTCAAGCCCGATGTGACGGCACCCGGGTTCGGGATCGTTTCGGCCGACGTCGGAACCGGCACCGGCGGGGCCTCGCTCAACGGAACCTCCATGGCGGCGCCGCACATCACCGGTCTCGTGGCCCAGATGCTCGATGCTCGGGAGGACCTGGATCCTGCGGCGGTCAAGTCCCTGATCATGAACGGGGCGCTGCCCGCCGCCGGCGACGTGCCGCTGTCCCGACAGGGGACAGGTGTCGCACGAGCGGACAGATCGGTGCTCGATCTCCAGGCGTACGCGTCGCCTGCCGGTCTCTCGTTCGGAAGGGTCAATCCGCTGACGTCCGGCAGTGACACGGAGACGGTCACGGTGACCCGGCATCAGGGCGAAGGCACCTACTCGGTGGAGGTGGTCAGCCACACCAACGTGCCCGGTGTCTCCCTGGGTGTTTCCGATTCAGAGGTGACCACCTCAGGTGGCACGGCTTCGTTCGACGTCACTCTGAGCTGGAACCCGGCTCAAATGACGGCGGATGGTTGGGATTGGACCCAGACCGAGTTCGATGCCTGGGTCAAGCTGACCAACACCTCCGAGCCGGATGACACGCTGGTCGTTGGCGTCCTCGCCGTGATCGACCCGGCTTCCGACGTCTCGGCCGAGGGGGGAGAAGCCGAGGTATCCCTGGCGAATGCCGGACAGAGCTCAGGGCTTGCTATGGGCTACAACCTGGCCGGCACGGGCGAGGGCCTCGTCCAGGCTGTGGGTTACACGGTCTGGGATTCGGTCATCGACTTCGGTCTCGCACTCGATCCCATCGAGGCGCCAAGCGCATACGAGATCGACATCTTCCTCGACACCGACAACGACGGCGAGGACGATTGGATCGTCGTCGGGGCCGACCTGGGGCTCCTCTCCTCGGGCAGCTTCAGTGGCCAGTACGTCACGGCCCTGTTCATGCCGAGCGGGCAGTTGGCATCTGGTACGGTGTACTTCGCCGGTGGCGACTACAACGACGGAGTCCTGTCGCTGCTCGCCGGCTGGCCTGAGATCGACTCGGATGAGATGACCATCGCCGTCGAGGTCTACGATCTTCGAAGCGACGAGGTCGTTGGCTTCGCTGATGACCTCGCGGTCGATCTCGGGAACATCATCGAGACCGAGGCAGGGAACTTCCTCGAGCTCGATACGGCAGAGAGCGTCGACCTCGCGGTCGAAGGCACCGGCGACATGCTCTGGTTGTTCCCGAACAACGCGCCGGATGATCAGTATCAGGTCGCCACGGTCGCGGAAGTGGACGAGCCAGATCCCGACCCCGATCCGGACCCGGATCCGGATCCGGATCCCAAGACAGGACCGAAGTTCGCCACCGCGGGCACGGACACCGGTCTCTGGGAGCTCTGGGAAGGGAGCACGAAGGTCAAGACCTTCTACTTCGGCAACCCCGGGGACATCCCCTTCATGGGTGACTGGGATGGTGACGGTGTCGCCACGCCCGGTCTCTACCGACAGTCGGATGGCTTCGTGTACCTGCGCAATTCCAACACCCAGGGTGTGGCCGACATCTCGTTCTACTTCGGGAACCCCGGAGACGTCCCGATCGTGGGTGACTTCAACGGAGATGGGTTCGACACGGTGTCGATCTATCGCCCGTCCGAAGCACGCTTCTACATCATCAACAAACTGGGCAAGAACGGCGGCGGGCTCGGCGCAGCCGAGTACTCGTTCATCTACGGCAACCCCGGCGATGTCCCGTTTGTTGGTGACTGGAACGGCGATGGAATCGACACGCCTGGATTGCGACGGCCGTCGGATGGCTTCGTCTATCTGAGGAACAGCAACTCCCAGGGTGTCGCCAACATCTCGTTCTTCTACGGCAACCCCGGAGACGTGGTGTTCGCCGGTGACTGGAACGGGGACGGACGAGATTCGATCGGTCTCTACCGGCCGTCGAACGGTGTTGTGTACCTGCGCAACGCCCTCTCGACGGGAATCGCGGACTCGTCACATGTTGTCGGTCGGAATCGCCTTCCCGCTGCCGGCGACTTCTAGAAGCCGACAGACCAACGAGGAGAAGGGGGGCCCGGGCAACCGGGCCCCTCTCCTTTGCTCGTATTCATATTTCGAGGCCTTGTGTCCGATAGAGAGTCCATGGAGCCGATGGTCGGCGCTGACCCCGAGCACGACGTCGACGCCCCCGAGATCCTGGACGCCGACGAGGCGCCGGGGCTGGGGGGCAAGGTCACCGCGGTCACGGGGCACTCGGATCTGATCGATCTCATACGTCACGGCGGGGTCTGGGTCGCGGTTGTGTTGGTCGTCGCGGTGTTGGTCATCCTGTCGTTCAATCTCTGGCCCCGGTCAACGTCGCCCTCGATCGACGTCACCGTTCCGGTGGTCACGGTGCCGACCACTTCGGCGGCGGCCGATGACTCCCTGGGCATCAGGCTCCCGGGGCTCGCGGAGCGGTGGAACGAGGTCACTTCGCCTCCGGCGATCACCAAGGGGATCCCGCGGACGCCCGAGACCGGGCGATTCGACGCCTTCACGTACCGATTCAACGATTCGAGTCTCGTCGCCGGGGCGTACGACGACCGCACCGAGGACATCTACGCCCTCCTGGTGCGATCGTGGCTGTCGGACGAGAACTCCCACCGACTGGTCATCCACCTCTGCCATGTGGTTCATCCGCATTCACCGGCCTGTTTGGAGAGGTATCAACACGACGGTCTGAACGGTGGCGGGCCGGAGGACTTCCGGGACCTCACCCATCGGTCGGAGTGGGTCATCGACGGGGTCCGCTGGCGACTCGAGATCGAGGACAACATCCAGACCATCCGCGCTATCGCGCCCGGTGGTCATTGAGCTCCCGATCGTCAGAGTGACGAAGGCATGCTGAACATCAGCCATTGCTGAACGAGCACCAGATGCCTGCCGACCTCCTGGATCACGGCTGGCACTCCGACGCGGGCCGGGAAGTAGAGCCAGGTGACGACGCTGCTCGTGAGGACATAGCCGAGGGCTACTCCGGCGACTGCGTTGCGGAGACGGGACTTGTCGAGTTGCGCGATCGGAGCACCGCCGAACAAGCGTGACCAGGTCTGCTCCGGGAGGAAGACCAACCATCCGACCATCATCACGTATGGGAAGATTTCCAACGTCATGAACAACGCCATCGCGGCATGGAACCCGATGAAGGCCGCCACCAGCCAGACCCGCCGTCGAGCGATTCCGGCCAGCGGCAGGAACAGGAGGACCGTTCCCAGGACCTCGAGCGCCACGGTGGCCACCGAACCTGCCTCCAACAGCGCTGGAAGTGACGTGAGTCTGGAGCCGAGACTCGATCCGTGATCGGGGTGGGCCAATACGTCGTGGAGCGCGGTCCGATCGAGCAGCCACTCACCGAAGTGCTTGGTGATGCCGGCCCAGAAGTAGATCAGGAAGAACTGGATCAGGAGCCCGGCGGAAGCGACCGAGAGGACCGTCCGGGGCGGCGCACCCTTCGAGCCGTTGGCGTCCCAGGAGAGGTGTTCTCCGACCGGGAGGAACATCAACCAGAAGAGCAGGAGGGCGGTGCAGTAGTGGCCCATGTTGATGGCGGAGCCGCTGAGGAGCAGCTCCCTGAGCGGCAACGCGTACGCCAGCCAGGTGACCACCGAGACGACACGGGTTCGGTGCCCGACCATCAAAAGCATCGCGGCCGGGAAACGCACGAAGTGGGAGAGCGAGACGAGGTCCAGTGAGATCGGGAAATAGCCTGACGCTTTGGTCAGCCACTCGATGACGATGATCGCTGCCAGCCCCACCCTGGCCACGGCGAGGGCCCTCGTGTCGACACCGAACCTCGCGAACAGCCCCTTTGTGTCCCCGAGGGAGGCCGTCGCTGGCGATTCGGTGGTGGTCATTGGCTCCAGATCATCGTCGCGTAGAGGGAGCCGGTTGAACTGACGACTCACAGCCAGGAGTATCGCCAACCGGAATGGTCCCGGGTCGTAGCCGTTGCCTAGGCTCGGGCTCGGTGCTTCGTTGGATCGACTTCGCCCGTGAGGCCCCCGATGTCGCCCGAAGGGGGCGGGAGTTGCTCTTCCAGCGGGGCGAGGGCTTCGCCTTCCTGGCGACGATCGACGCCGGGGGCGCGCCCCGGCTTCATCCGATAG
>DATGPZ010000247.1:0-2910 GCA_035304485.1 Acidimicrobiia bacterium
GTCGGGCTCGGTGGCCAGGTGTTCATGCGGCCGAACTCCCAGGACGCCATCCGGGAGTTCCGCCCCTACTTCGATCACGCCCCGGTCTATGGCTACGGTCCGTCCCTCGAGGAGTACATGGACCAGACCCCACTCACCGTCGGCAGCCCCGCCCAGGTCATCGACAAGACCCTCGCCTTCCGGGAGCACTTCGGCGACTACCAGCGTCAGCTGTTCCTCATCGACCACGCCGGTCTACCGTTGAAGACGGTGATGGAGCAGCTCGAGATCCTGGGGACGGAGGTCGTGCCCGTCCTGCGCAAGGAGCTCGATGCGATGCGGCCTGCCCATGTGCCGGGTGGCCCGACACATGCCGCCCGAGTGGAGGCCGCCCGGAAGCCAGCCGAGAGGCCATCGGTCGCTGTGGCCGGTGTTGCTCGATGAGTGCTCGTCGTCTGGTGGTGGTGAGTGCGGGCCTGCGACAGCCGTCGTCGACTCGACTACTGGCAGATCAGCTCGCCAAGGCCGCTGAGCATGCCCTCCGGCAGGCAGGTGAAGAGGTGGAAGTCGAGGTGGTCGAACTCCGTACCTTGGCCCACGACCTGACGGACCACCTGCTGGCCGGCTTCCCCTCCTCCCGCTTGAAGGAGGCGCTGGAAGCGACGCAGACAGCCGATGGACTGATCGCCGTCACCCCCATCTTCTCGGCGTCGTACAACGGGCTCTTCAAGAACTTCTTCGACGTGCTCGAGCCCGACGCTCTCGCAGGAAAGCCCGTGTTGATCGGGGCAACGGCGGGTACGCCGCGTCATTCACTGGCGCTGGAGCACGCCATCCGTCCCCTGTTCACCTATCTGAAGGCGCTGGTGGTGCCGACAGCCGTTTTCGCCGCCTCGGAGGACTGGGGCGGAGCCGATGGTGTCGACGACGCGCTGGCGGAGCGGATCGAACGGGCCGCAGGCCAGTTCGCCGGGCTCGTCCTCGCCTACGAGAACGCCGGTCATGTGGAAGATCAGGTGACGCCTTTCGAAGACCTCCTCAATCCCTGACGGGACCAAAGACTCTGGCCACTCCGGCGGATGCCCTGTAACGAGGGAGCCAGGAGGTGACCATGCGCTGGATGTGGACAGGGCTCGGCGTGGTGGTCGGCTCGGCTCTCGGAATCCTGATCGGCCTCCTGGCGTTCGACGACGCCTGGTGGGCGCCGATGGTCGGCGCCGCGGTAGGGATAGTCATCGGAGCTATCGCCGATTCCTACCTCGCCGACCGTGAGAAGCCCACCCGACACTGACATACTGAGAGGGTGAGGCACCTCTCCATCGTCGGCGCCGGAAGCGTCGGGACCGCCATCGCTTTTGCTGCTCTCAACAAGGGTCTGGCCGATCACTTCTCCCTCTACGACCTCGACCACGACAAGGTGAGGGCGGAGGTATTGGACCTTCGCCATGGTCTCGAGTTCGTCGGGCCGGCCACGATCGAGGGCGCCGCCGATGTCGCCGTGTGCTCCGATGCCGACGTGATCGTCATCACAGCCGGCGCCAAGCAGAGGCCGGGCGAGTCCCGGCTCGAGTTGACCACTCGCAACTCGGCGATATTCGCCGACATGATCCCGAAGCTGGTCGAAGTGGCACCGGAGGCGGTCCTGTTGGTCGTGACCAACCCGGTGGACGTTCTCACGGCGCTGACGATCAGGTACTCCGGCCACGAAGATGGGCGGGTGTTCGGGTCAGGGACGGTGCTCGACTCGTCGCGCCTCCGTCACATCCTCGCCCAGCGCTTCGCCATCGCGGAGCGGCATGTCCATGCACACGTGGTCGGTGAGCACGGTGACACAGAGACGGTCTTGTGGTCATCCGCCACGATCGGAGGGGCACCACTGATCGAGATGAAGACCTCCGAGGGGCGACCGCTGGACGAGTCGGATCGAGACGAGATCCTCGCCCAGGTCAGGAACTCCGCCTACGAGATCATCGAGGGGAAGGGGGCGACGAGTTGGGCGATAGCGCTGGCTGTCACCCAGATCCTTGGCGCTCTCGACGTGAGCGGCCATTCGGCCGTCCTTCCTGTCACGGCTCCCACCGATCCCGATCTCGGCTTCGACGGCGTGTGCATTTCCCTGCCCCGTCTCGTCGACGCAGCCGGGGTGGGGGAGGTGCTCCCCTTCTCGGCCACCGACGAGGAGATGTCGGCGATCCGGGCGTCCGCCCAAGCGGTCCGGGAAGCGATCGACGCCCTCGGCTGAACTCAGCTCGAGAATGGCTCCAGTCGGACGATCCGGAAACGGAAGAAGCCGCCGTCCCAGGCGGACGTCCCGTGGTGCCAGCCGACGGACCCTCGTGTTGGAACGGTGAGTCCGGCGTATGTGGCGTAGTCGGTGAAATCGCCTCCGAATCCATGAGTCGCTGAGGTTCCTTCCCCGTCGGGGTCGCCCCATCGCTGGAAGGTGATCGAGGAGGGTTTGCCGTCTGGCTCCAGATCGAACACCAGGTCGAACGAGTTCCCGTCGAGCTCGTAGTGCGCCGTTATACGGCTGTCGTCTGCTTCCCAGTCCACGCCGAAGCGGGGAAGGAGAGCCGTGGGAAGCCAGATCGCCTCGCCAGCGACCCGGCCCGCTGCGCTGCGGGCCACGTCTGGCCCGGCGCCCTCGGCCACGGTCGCCACCCCCGCCAACTTCCACCTCATCGCCCCGTCACCGTCGACGTAGTGGTCCGATCCGGAGATCACCACCGCGGTGCGGGCTCGCCAGATGAAGCCGCGTTGGGGATTGAGCACCTCACGGGCCCGGAACGGAAGCCATC
The DNA here is from genome assembly GCA_035304485.1 of Acidimicrobiia bacterium. GTDB lineage: Bacteria > Actinomycetota > Acidimicrobiia > Spongiisociales > ZC4RG35 > ZC4RG17. The sequence goes on from DATGPZ010000247.1 coordinate 2,778, forward strand.
GACCGATACGGATCCTTCCCCGCATGGATATGGTCGCCGTCCGATAGAGCGGTGTCCCCTCTGCGATCGACGCTCGGAAGTAGCGTCGGACCGCAGCCGGCAATCCATCGATCTCGTCTTCGGTGAAGTGACC
>DATGPZ010000248.1:0-4429 GCA_035304485.1 Acidimicrobiia bacterium
GCCAGGTCTCCTCCTCGAATCGACGAGGCTCGACTCGAGCCCTGGACCTCCAGTCTGACATGTGCACCGAACAATCCATGGGCCATCACCTGTTAGGATGCTCGCCGTTTCCTCGGCAAAGGTTCCTGGTCGATGTCTTCGTATCCTCTTTCCGATCATCGCCTGCGTCTCCGGACCGGAGTCCTGTTGACCGCCCTCTCAGTCTTGGCGTCGCTCGTGTTGCCGGTTTCTGCCCAGGCGGACGAGCCGACTGTCGAGTTGTTGGATGTGTCGGGGAACATCTTCGAAAAGGAGATGACCTGGATGGTCCAAGAAGGGATCAGCCATGGTTGTAACCCGCCGGAGGGTTCCCGGTTCTGTCCTGACGATCCGGTGACCCGAGGGCAGATGGCCGCCTTCCTCTACCGGGCGCTCCGCCTCGAACCCGGAGACGTGTCGTTCACGGACACGGTGGGGCATCTGTTCGAGACCGAGGTCTCGTCTTTGGCTTCTGCGGGTATCACCCGGGGTTGCAACCCGCCCGACAACGACCGGTATTGCCCGGATGATCCCATCACCCGCGGGCAGATGGCGGCCTTCTTGTACCGGGCCCTCCAACTCGAACCCGGAGACGTGTCGTTCACAGACACGGTCGGGCATCTGTTCGAAGCCGAGATCTCGTCTCTGGCTTCTGCGGGTATCACCCGGGGTTGCAACCCGTCGGTCAACGACCGGTTCTGTCCCGACCGGACCATCACCCGCGGAGAGATGGCCGCCTTCCTCTACCGCGCCCTCACCAACCAGCCAGAACCAGAACCCGAGCCCGAACCCCTCGCCATCACGACCTCGGCCCTCCCCGACGGGCAGGTAGGCGTCACCTACACCGCCACCCTCACCGCCACCGGAGGCACCCCACCCTATTCCTGGTCCGCCACCGGACTGCCCGCCGCACTCGACCTCGACCCAACGAGCGGCCAGGTCACCGGCACCCCCCAGGCCGGCACCCACGGTAACCACACCATCGACATCGCCGTTGTCGACGACCAGGGCACCACAGAATCGACCCAACTCACCCTGACCATCGAACCCTCCCCTCTGGAGATAGAAACCACCAGCCTCCCGAACGGACGTGAAGGCGTGCCCTACACAGCGACCCTCGCCGCCGCAGGAGGCGTCCCACCCTATGAATGGGAGGTTTCGGGACTACCCGCCGGACTCGAGATCGATCCCGCGACCGGCGAGATAACCGGATCTCCTCTGGAGGCGACCGCCGGCGAGCACATCCTCGGCGTCACCCTCACCGACGACCAGAGCACCCAAGCCACCGCCCAACTGTCCCTCACCGTCGACCCTCCCGCTTTCGCCTCCATCTCAGGCGGTCGCCATCACACCTGCGGCATCAGCACCCTGGGCGACGCCTATTGCTGGGGGTCGGGAAGCTTCGGCCAGCTCGGCAACGGCAGCGTAGGTGAGTATTCCACTCCTCAAGAGGTGGAAGGACTACACACCTTCACGGTCATCACCACCGGCGACGATCACAGCTGCGGCATCACCGACACCGGCGACGCCTACTGCTGGGGAGACGGGGACTATGGGCAATTGGGGAACGGGGCCGCCAGCGACCACGACACCCCGCAACTGGTACACGGGGGTCTCCAATTCATCGACATCGACGCCGGGGACTACCACACCTGTGGAATCACCACGGACGGCCTCGCCTACTGCTGGGGATACGGAAACTACGGCCAGCTCGGCAACGGGGAGAAGTCGGACCGGAACAGCCCAACGCTGGTCGACGAAGAACTCCGCTTCGGCGCCATCACCGCAGGCTCTCTCTTCACCTGTGGCCTCACTCCCCAGGGCGAAGCCTACTGCTGGGGTTACGGCGGGGATGGTGAGCTCGGCAACAACGGTATCTCCGACCATGCCACCCCCCAGGCAGTGGCGGGACAACACACATTCCTCACCATCGACAGCGGGGAGTTCCATACCTGCGGCATCACCGACACGGGCACCGGCTACTGCTGGGGAAGTGGATTTGATGGCAAGCTCGGAACCGGCAACACCAACGACGCCCTGATACCCATGCAGGTCGCGGGGGGACATGTGTTCACCGACATAGCGGCCGGCCGACAGCACAGCTGTGGCATCACCGACTCCGGTGCCGCCTACTGCTGGGGAGACAGGGAACGCGGACAGCTCGGCGACGGCGGGTTCGATGAGAGGAGTCTCACGCCCACGCCAGTCGAAGGAGGCCTCACATTCGATCTGATCTCCACCGGGAGCTGGCACACCTGTGGCGTCACCACCGACGGTCGGGCTCACTGTTGGGGGTTCGGTACCCGCGGCCAATTGGGCAACGACGACTCCCAGGACTACGCCACTCCCCAGGAGGTCGTCACCCCGTGGTGAGTCCCTCACCGATCTCAGTGGTTGCGGTGGTATTCGAGACTCTGCCTGATTAGGTCGACGAAGTAGTCGGCGTCGACCTCTTCGAGGGACCGGATCTTGATGTGGCGGATGTTCTTTCCCACCCCTGCGACTCGGCCTTTCGGGTCTCGGAGGTGGGCACCGTAGTCGAGTTCCAGGTTGGCGTGTTTCTTGAATCCGCCGGTCGAACAGATCCGCTTCGTTCCCAGGAGATACGCCGGAAAGTTGTACTTGAAGTCTTCGCGGAGTTCGGGGAAGTTGCCGAGGATCAACTCCCTCAGGCCCTGGCAGATCTCCTTCTGAGGGCTCGGGAGACGCGATATGTACTCGGTGACTCTCTGGTTCTGGACCTGCGAACCCATCCTGGCTCCGAAAGGCGCTCTTCGTCGGACTTGGGAGGCTAGAGGGGATCAAGCCCTGCGAGGGAGGCCCCGATCACCGACGTCTTCGATGACTGTCGCCGCCTCCTCGAGCCCATCCTCCCTTCTCACCAACACTCCCAGCGCCGCGGCTGCCTGGCGATGACCGCTGTTTCCAGTCACCTCCCGGAGAGCGGCTTCGAGCGCTCCTGCCGTGAGCATTCGGCTCGGTATCGGGGTCGGGCCGACACCGGCCGCCGCCACCCGCGACCCCCAGAACGCCTGATCAGCGAGGAACGGCACCACGACCTGGGGGACGCCGGCCCTCAGCACCGCTCCAGTGGTGCCCGCCCCGCCGTGATGCACGACGGCCTGCATCCGGGGAAACAGGACGTCATGGGGCGTCTCTCCGACGAAGAAGACCCGCTCGTCCGAATCACCTTCCGCCATTCCGCCCCAACCGGTGGACATCACCACCCTGACCCCCGCCCGTCGGGTAGCTTCGATGACCAGTTCGGCAGTCGTGGTGGCATCTGCGGTGGCCATCGATCCGAATCCGATGTACACCGGTGACTCACCCGCATCGAGAAAAGCCTCCAGACCCGACTCCAGCCCTTCCCCGAGGTCATCGAGGAACCAGTACCCGGTCACGTGGTGGCGCGGGCCCCAATCGGCCGGTTTGGGCACCAGGTGACGGGAGTATCCGAACAGATGCGGCTCCCGCTGCCGACGAAGCTCAGGGCCTGATCCCCGCCAACCCAGCGGCGGCAGACCGAGCCGCTCGGTCCGGAGACGATTCACCGTCCTGCCGACAGACAGCCACGCCAGCCCGTCCGCCAGATAGTGCGAGGCCAGGTTCAACGACCTACCGAAGTTGCGGCCGCCCAGCACCACGGTCGGGAACTCCCTCGTCGGAGCGTAGGGCTGCAGGGCGGCGAGGACCGTCGGCGTTCCAGTCGCCTGGGAAACGTGCCAGGCGAGGAACGCCAATGGCGAGTAGACCACCACGTCCGACTTCTCGCACAGCGGAGTCACGTCCTCGAGCAACTGCTCCAGCCACGGCTCGACCAGTTCGGACAGCTGGCGAACGAACCGAAGCGAGGCCCGTTGGGAGCTCACGAGCTCACGTCCCTCCTGGGTCTGGATCTGCTGACGGGGGTCCCCTGGAAGCCCGACGAACTCGAGTCCTCGAGCTTCGGCCATCGCCCGGAAGGGCTCGTGGGTCGCCAGCACTACCTCGTGACCTCGGCCGGCGAGGAACTCACCGAGGGCAACGTAGGGCTGAACGTCGCCCCGCGTTCCTCCCGACAAGATCGCGATCTTCATACAGCTCCTTGACCGTGCCCGGGGACCCGGCACACAGCCTACGGCGCCGAAGAGCCCTCGAGCGACCGTCCCGTCACGAGTCGGCGTAGTGCCGAGCGAAACCCACGGACGCCGCCCCGCAGCAGTCGGTCGCCGCAGAGCGCCGCGATCAGGATCAGAATGAGCAATCGCGTTCGGGGAGCGCTTCTCGAGAAAATTCGTCCAGCGTGTCGATCCATCGAATTCCCGTTCGACCTGTATGCGAGAGGGCCGGAAGGCGGCCCTCGAGAACAGAAGGAGAGGCCGATGGCCAAGTACATGCTGATCATGCGTCCGCAGGACGGTGCGGAGTTCGA
>DATGPZ010000249.1:0-6757 GCA_035304485.1 Acidimicrobiia bacterium
ACGACTGCAGCGCAAGCTCACGCGGGAGGGCTACCGAGCTCACGTCGCGTCTCCTGATGAACTACCCGAGGCGCTGAGGACTCTCGAAGAACTCCATCGGCTTCAATTCGGGAAACAGTCGAGCTTTCTGCCCTTCTTCGACCGATTCTCACGCGCGGCGGTTGCCGGAGCCAGATCGGACCAGGTCTTCTTTCACACCTTGGTCGATAGCGACAACACCCCGGTTGCCATCGACGTTTGGATCCGCGCCGGAAACCGTCTCCTCAATTACATAGGCGGCCGTCACCCTGACGGCCCGTCCGGTGCCGGGACGGTCCTGATTGCGGCCGCCATCGAGGACGCATGCTCCCGCGGGATCGAAGAGATCAGCCTCGGCTCCGGGTTCGGCGGTTGGAAGGAGCGGTGGGCTCCCTATCGGAACGAACAGCTCCACCTGACCGGTGCCGTAGGCCTGCGAGCGAGGAGCTTGGTATGGGCTCGCGCCACGGCTCGCACCGCGGCGAGACTGGTCAGGAGAGGTCGGAATCCGGATGAATGAATCGCACCGCGTCCTGGTACTCATCAAGGGCCTCGGCATCGGCGGTGCCGAGCGGCTCGTCTCCTCCGGCTCCGCGTACTGGGACACCGATCGGTTCGAATACCACGTCGCCTACATCCTCCCCTGGAAGGACGCTCTGGTCCCCGAGATCGAGGAGCAGGGAATCGAGGTCACCTGTATCGGCGGTCGAAAGGGGTTCGATTCCTTGGTGCCCCTTCGGTGGCGCAAGCTCTTGAAGCGGTTCCGGCCCGATCTGGTCCACGCCCACCTGCCGAGCGCGGGGATCCTCGCCCGTCTGTTCACGCCGGTACCGGTCGTCTACACCGAGCACAACATCGCCAGTTCCTACAAGCCGCCGACACGGATCGCCAACCGGATCACCTACGAAATGAACTCGGTGGCTGTCGCCGTTTCCGACGCAGTTCTCGACAGCATCTCTGACTTCCGTGGCGGCCCTCACCGAATCATCGAAAACGGTGTGGCCGTCGAGCCGAATGGTGACCGCGCCGTGGCAGCTCGACAGGAGCTGTCGGTCGACGACACGACGAAACTCGTCGTTCACGTCGGGAACATCCGACCCCACAAGGGACACTCCAACCTCCTGGCAGCCGCAGAGTTGTTGTTCGCCTCGGACGAGGACGTCCTCATCGTCTCCATCGGGGGCGAGAAGTTTCCCGGCGATCTCGAGCGTCTTCGGAACGAGGCGGCCGAGCGAGGAATCGACGGCAAGATTCGCTTCCTCGGGAGCCGACCCGACGCTCTGGACTTCGTCGCCGCTGCCGACATGGTCGTCAACCCGGCCGACGTCGAGGGTTTGCCGGTGGCGATCCTCGAGGCGATGGCCCTCGGGAAGCCGGTAGTGGCCACCGCGGTCGGTGGTGTGCCCTCAGTCGTCCTCGACGGAGAGACGGGCCGGCTGGTCCCACCCAAGAGCCCTGCAGATCTCGCCACGACAATGGCTGAGCTGCTCGCCGACTCTGAGGAGCGTCGCCGCCTCGCTGACAACGGCCGTGCCCTCATAGAGAGCCGATTCAGCCTCGCACGGATGGTGGAGAGGTACGAGAATCTCTACGAGGAGGTTCTCGGAGTGGTACGGCGATGAAGGCCGAGCTGGTCTTCGTGACCGGTCTGGGGGTCGTGGCATCGACCGGTCTCGCCGTAGCAGTAGGACTCGGCCTGATCGCCGGCCACATTGCGGTGCTTCTCATCGTGGCCTGCGCCCTGGCGTACCTGATCGGACGGAGAGTGGCGTTGCCCGAGGAGCGGCAGTGGCTACCGGGACTCTTGCTCGGAGCCATGGTCGCCAAGCTCGTCGGAGCTTCCTTCCGATATTGGCTTCTCTTCTCGATCTATGGGGGAACGGGAGATGCTGTGGAGTACCAACGTGTCGGCGTACAGGTCGCCCAGGTGTGGCGTGAACTCTCCGTTCCTGCCGTCGACACGGTTCCGATCACCGGGAGCTACGGGACCAAGCTCATCGCTTGGCTCACCGGCCTCCTATACGTTCCGTTCGAACAATCCATCTTGGGGGGCTTCTGGCTCTTTTCGATCCTGGCATTCGTCGGCCAGGTGTTTCTGTACCTGGCCTTCCGCAACGCCGCCGCTCGGCCCGCGTGGCGACGTTATGCCGTCGTCGTCTTCTTCTGGCCGACGCTGCTCTATTGGCCGTCGAGCATCGGCAAAGAAGCATTCATCATCTTCTTCATGGGAATAGCCGCCTGGGGGGCAGCCCATCTCTACCGCCGTTTCCGGTTCACCTGGCTGGTCCCGGTGGCGGTGTCCGTCGGCGCGATCGGCTTGGTCAGAATCCACGTCGCCGCCCTGCTCGTCGGCTCGATCCTGATCGGTGCGGTTTTCGCCCGAGGACCGCGCGGAATCGCCGCGGCTTTGAGACGCTTCGGCATGGTGGTGCTCGGCCTGGCGGCAATGGTCCCCCTCGCTTCCGGCGTTGCCCAGGAGTTCGGGGTGTCCTTACAGGGTGCGATATCGATCGAGAGTCTCGAGCCGGCGTTCGGCGACATCGGCACCCGAACTGAAGAGGGTGGCTCAGCTGTCGACGCCGGCGCCATCACCTCACCAGCAGACATTCCCATGGGAGTTCTCAAGGTCGTGTTCCGGCCGTTGCCCAACGAGATATCCAACATCCAGACAGCCGCAGCCGCCTTCGAAGGCACACTCCTAATCGGTTTCGTCCTCTGGCGAATTCCCGCGATCGTCCGAAACGCTGGCCGGCTGCGGACGCCATACATGCTGATGTCGTTCGTCTACGTGTGCGGATTCATCTTCGCCTGGAGCGCCATCAGCAACCTCGGCATCATCGCCCGGCAGCGATCACTCCTGATTCCCTTCATACTGGCATTGGTCGTGGGTCTCGGGTGGCGCGATTCGATCGACGTCCGCCCGGGTGCCGCCTTGGAGCGGCGCCTCAGGGACCCCGGTATCCGCGCAGGCGCCGGCGAAAAGCCTCTTCCCAGCGAAGACCGCCTCGTATCCGCGAACTGAACCAGCGCACGCCGTCGCTGAGTTGCACCGGGATCCGATACAGCAGATGCGGATCTTCGACCCGCGGGAATGGAGGTGGCCCGCCCAGCAGAGCATGCGCGTATCTCCTACGCACCGCTTCGTCGGCGGACGGCGACCAGTACCCCCACGTATAAGCGAAGTGACGAGGGTGGATACCCAGTCGTTCGAGAATGAGTTCGTTGGATCGGTCCAGCTCCACCTCGACCTCACTCGGCGGCGAGTGACGGAAGTCGGGGTGAGTGTGAGTGTGGGCGCCGACCGTCATCAGGCCCGAGTCTTGCATCTCTCGGACCATGTCCCACGTGAGCGGATCCCCTCCAGAATGGGTCCGCAACGGTTCACCCGTTTCGAGCGGGGAGGTGGTGATGAACAGTGTGAACGGCATTCCCCTCTCCTTCAGGAGAGGAAATGCCTGCTCGTAAACGGATCGGTATCCGTCGTCGAACGTGATCACCACCGACCCGTCGGCTGCGGCCTCGTCGAGCGGAACGACTGCTACGTTGTCGACGAGCCAGTCGAGGTGCTTCCGGAATGCCTCGGGGGACACTTCCATCTCCAGTCCGGAGCCTCCCCCTACCTGGTGGTAGATGAGAATGCGCGGACCCTCGAACGGAGGAAGGAACCGGTCGCCGGCCGCGAAGATCGCCTTCGACAGCTGCCTGAGGGCTCCACTCATCCAGCGGGTTCGAGCGCAGAGAGTTCGCGCTCGGTCAGCACCGGAACCGAGATGATACCGAGCCGTTGCAGCGGAGCCAGGTTGGTCTTGATCCCCTGGTCCCATCGTGGCTGCCATCCCGTCGGCTGCTCGCGCTCGTCGAGAGACGGGTACCAGATCCTGGACTCGGGGCGGCTACCGTCCAGCAGCCATGCAATAGCAAGCCCCAGCTGCCGCGCGTCTTCGATCTGCTCATCGAGTTTGGCGACGGCGCCGTCGTCACCTACCACTTCCTTCCTACGGCGCCGACGGGCCAGACGCTCGATAGCCCGGATCACGACTGAATCTACGAAAGACTCCATTCGCTGCCGTTCGAACCTCTCGGCGGCGACCAACGCGGAGATCGTTCCCAGCCGGCTGGTGATGTGCCACACCTGCGGCTCCCACTCCTCGTTCTCCGTGTGGAGTGCGAAGTAACGCTGATCCACCCACCGGTCGATGCTCGTCGCTGCTTCTCCGCCCTCACCTGCACCGAGCGCTTTGAGCAGCAGCTCCTCGAATTTCGTGGCATCTGTCCGGCCGAGTTCGTTGCGGAACTCGTTACGCAAGCGGGAGCCGAGCGACGGATGCCCCTTCCAGGTAGAGAGGGGAATGAAACCCGCCTCATGGACAGCAGTCACCGTGGCCGGATCCAGACCCGAGTTGCGATCCGCCAGGACCAGCCCTGTCACCCAGCTGACCACGAACTGCTCCGCTTCGGAGACAACGGCCTCCGGGGCTTCCGACCTGAGGAGCTCGTACATAGCGTCCATCCTCGGAAGCGCAGGTTTCGACGGCGATTCCTCCGAAGGGACGGCGACGAGCGCCGGACGCTCACCTCGAGGCTCGGCCACAGGGACCTCGGCTTCTTCCTCTCGGGTATCCGTTGCCTCTCCGCCCAGCAGCTGCTCGACGCTGGTCTCCTCGTCGACGAGCAGGGCCTCTCGCGGAACGGGGGCGGGTCGGGTCGAGGGACGGGCCGTGGGTCGTGTCTGCGGGGCGGGCTCTACCGCCAGACGCCGTCGGCGTACCCGATGGAGCCACTCCCGGATATGGTCACCAGGATGACGCAGGTAGGACAAGAGGGATGTGATGACGAACGCTCCCACCAGGTCGATCTGACGGTACGACATTTCGTCGTGGAGTTCGAGCAACGACGCCGTAGTCGTAACGCCCGGACGCGTCACGACCAGGACCATGTCGCACCGATCGAGCAGCGCCTGAGTCGTGGCTGCCCCGACTTCGTCGCACAGGACTACCACGACATCACGGGTCTCCCTCAGAACGTCGATCAGATGGGAGACCGCCGGCCCGGCCAGCACGTCGACGGCCATGTCTGGCTCGCCCGCAGAGATGATCATCAGGTCGTCGTGGAGAGGGCCATCGCCCGACGTTCCATCGACGAGCGCGTTGACCGCTTCCTCATCGGAGCCTACGACCTCTTGCAACGAGAACGCGTGATGACGGAACTCGGGCTGCCGCCAAGCTGAATCGAACGAAGCGTCGATGAGTGCCGTCTCCACGGAGGTGCTCGCGAACGCCGAGGCGAGGTCGACCCCCAGCGTGTGTGAGTCATGGGCACCCACCCCAGACCGCACGACGGCGAGCACGAGTTCGTCACTCCTGGCGCGTGCCCGAATCGTCGAACGCATCAGTTGAATTGCCGCCTTGCGCTTGTTGGAGCCGGACTTGAGATACCAAGCGACCCCACCACGCGGGCGGGTGACGACAGTCGGCAAGAAGTGAACCGGTCCGGCATCGTTGGCCGTCCACACCGGTCCGACTAGCCGCTCCGAGAGGACCAGCACTCCGAGGGAGAGACCCAGGCCGATCACCAGAGCAACCGCCGCCGCGATCTCGACCGGAACCTCAGTCGGAGTTTCTTCGAGGGTCTCGATGGCTCCAAGCAGCGGCAATCCTTCGAGGTCCGTGCGCTCGATCAAAAGGCTCTGATACCTGGCTTCTAGAGCGTCGTACTGACCTTGGAGCACCCGGAGCTCCGTCGCCTCGGGCGACAGCGGATCGAGCGTCTGGGGCAACGATGCCAGCTCAGTCTCCACGTCGATGATCGCTGACTGCACCTGCCGTAGCTCTGCCTGGAGCTCCGACTGGGACGGAACGTCTTCTCCGGCCGGAGGAACCCGGATATCGCGTTCGAGGGTGAGCTGTCTGGACTCGAGATCGGAGAGCAGAGCTTGGAGCTGCCGCCGCCGGTCTTCGACCTCGGGGTCAGCCGACGTCGCCTCGATCAGAGTGTTGATCTCGGATCTGACCGCGTCGAGCTTCGCCAGCGTGGAATCGATCTGGCGCGTGAGCTCTCCTTCGATGTCGAAGGGGTCCAAACCCACCAGCCGCCGCCTCATCTCCTCGACGTTGGCTTCGGCCTCCTCTGCCGTCGAGCCCATGGCCACGAAGGTGAGCCGCCCGAGTCCGGGGTCTGCTGTGATCCTGAAGCCAGGACGGGTGAGGAAATCCTCGTTGACCTCGATCGCGGCGAGACGCGCGTCCTCCAACTGGGTCTCGACAGACTCGAGGAGCTGCTCGCCGAGCAACTCGAGACCATCCACGTCGCTGACGAACGTCACCGAAGCGGTGGCTTCGAAGGTTGGCTCGATGGAGTCGTTGCGGAGATTCGTCGCCCACACCGCTGTGGCCACCGTGAGCAGCGTGATGAAGAGAACGGTGCGCCAGCGGTAACGCAGGATGCGAAACGGTTTGCCTGCCATCAGATGTTTGCCTTCTCAGGATCTTCGAGCGTGATGACTTCGAAACCATCCCATTCATGGGTGGCGAGATCACGCAGCCCTTCACGTACCCCCACCATGTCCTGTTCGGCGGCGAGTCGATCGAGCAGGGTGACGAAATCATACATGGTGATCGGTCCAGGGGAAGGGGGCCGAGTCGTGTTGATTCGCGGGTGAAGCGTCGGAATCAGCTCACCGTGGGCGAGAGACTCCGACAGCTTCTCGCCCGGGCGCGTACCGACGATCTGGATCGTGACA
>DATGPZ010000250.1:0-4351 GCA_035304485.1 Acidimicrobiia bacterium
GGTCCCGCCGAGCGTGCTCTTGAACCACACCTGTCCATATCTGCTATTCAGCCGAGGCGACGTGGCAGATGTCGCATACGTCCTGGGCATCCTCAGTTCGATTCCGCTCGATTGGTATGCCCGGCGTTTCGTCGAACTCCATCTGACCTTCCAGCTGTTGTCCGCCTTTCCGATGCCGAGTCCGGACCGCTCTGACCCGTTGAGACAACGGGTGGTGGAAATAGCGGGTGAACTTGCCGCCGTGGATGCTCGTTATGCGGCCTGGGCCGAGGAACTTGGCGTATCCGTTGGATCTCGGCACATCCATGAGGAGCGCGAGGACGGCATAGCGGAGCTGGACGCCGTGGTATCTCACCTCTACGGGCTTGATGAAGAGGACGTGGTTCACATCTTCGAGACCTTCCACGATGGCTGGGATTACACGGATCGGCTCGAACAAGTTCTTGAGCATTTCCGGAGGCTGGCGTGACGACTCGAAGTGAACGCTTCGTCCGGCAGGCCATAGCGGCGTTGGAGGAAGCAGTAGTAATAGAGAGGGAGGAAGGGGCGAAGGCTGTCGAAGCCGGAGACTATTCGGCGGCCAAGAGGGCGATCCGGTCCGCCGAACGTCTCCAGGAGGCAATCGACTCACTCACCGCCCAAACTGACACCAAACCGGTCGTGCAGCGCACTGAATCCAGACCACGGAAGAGACCTCGGCGCGACTTCGGTCGTATCGACCCTGGACAGAAGTCTCCCCCTGAGTTATTCGAGATCCCCATATTGAGAGCTCTCGAAACGATGGGAGGATCTGGCCGGGTGGCCGACGTCCTCGATCGAGTAGGGGCGATCGTGCAAGGCCAATTGAAACCCGTGGACCTCGATCCGTTGCCGTCCAACGATCGTCAACCGAGATGGCGAAATACAGCGCAGTGGTCGAGGTTGGAGATGGTCAAGGAAGGACTTCTTCGAGCGGATAGCCCGAAGGGTGTGTGGGAGATCACCGAGCAAGGGCGCGCACGGCTGCGCAGGGGTGCCCATGGCTGACCACAAGCCCGAGTTCAGCACGAATCTGGACGGCGAGACGGTGGCGGATGCAGTCCGAGGCCACTTGAACTGGGTACTGGACACGTGGGCCAAGCCGTTTGAAGTAGCGATCGCCACCGCATACTTCAATCCCGGGGGATTCGACCTCATCGCTGATGCGTTGGAACGGGTGGACCGGGTACGTCTGCTGCTGGGGGCTCAGCCTTCGACCGGCGGAATGCGGGTCAGGCGTCTCACCGATGCGGTGCCGGCGAGAGCCGAGCGTATGCGGATCCGTGATGCTCTGACCAGACACGAACGCGACATCGAGATGGATCGCGATCTCCTCGGCTTCGCCCATGAGGTGGATTCAGCTGCCCGCCGGCTCATTGAGTGGCTCGAGTCCGGGCGGGTCGAGGTGCGGCGTTTCGAAGAGGGCTTCCTCCACGGCAAGGCATTCATTGTCACCACCGACGACGAGGGCGTCATCGCCGGATCCTCCAACTTCACGTATTCGGGGCTGGCCAAGAACCTCGAATTGAACCTCGGTCATTACCAACCCTCGGTCGTTGCGAAAGTCCGCGATTGGTTCGAGCGGCTCTGGGAGGACGCGGTTCCCTTCGACCTCGCCGGGCTGTATGAGGCGAAGTACGAGCCACACAGTCCCTACCTCATCTATCTCAAGATGCTCTACGAGCGCTACGGGGCGGAGATCGAAGAGGAGGCGCGCGACCGGGGCACCGGCATCCACCTCACCCAGTTCCAGGTAGACGGTGTCTGGCGAGCCAAGCGAATCCTGGCCAGGCACAACGGTGTGGTGGTCGCCGATGGCGTCGGACTCGGAAAGAGCTTCATCGCCGGCGAACTGATCAGGGAAGCCGTTCTGGAGCGCCGACAGAGAGTGCTCCTGGTGGCGCCGGCCGCCCTCCGTGACGGGCCCTGGCGATCGTTCCTGGAAAAGCACATGCTCGCGGTCCAATGCGTCTCGTATGAAGAACTCGCAGAAGATCGCCAGCTCAACCCCGAAGGCACTGCGAACAATCTGCGGGCAAATGTCGACGAGTACGCCATGGTCGTCATCGACGAGGCACATGCCTTCAGGAATCCGGATACACGCAGAGCAAGCGTCCTCCGGCGCCTCCTGGCCGGCTCCCCACCGAAGCAGGTGGTCATGCTCAGCGCAACACCGGTGAACAACAGCCTCTGGGACCTCTATTACCTCCTGAGCTACTTCCTCAAGAACGATGCTGCGTTTGCGTCTGCAGGGATCCCCAGCCTCCGGGATCACTTCGCTGAGGCGATGGCGCTCGATCCCGACGATCTCTCCCCGGATCGATTGTTCGACATCCTCGATCAGGTGGCGGTCCGGAGAACCCGCCATTTCGTCAAGCGCTACTACCCGAGTGATCGCATCCGTGTCGACGGCCTGGAGATCCCGATCACCTTCCCGAAGCCCATTGTTCACAAGGTGGACTACGACCTCGACGAGGTCCTGCCCGGGTTCTTCGAAAGACTGGCGCACGCCATCGACTGTGAGACCCCGGAGTGCGGCGAGCATCCGGACCTGGAGGGAGAGCCGGTGCTGTCGCTGGCACGGTATGTGCCGTCACGTTTCCTGCGCTCGGTCATCGCGGGGAAGGCCGATCCCGATGCAGGGCAGGTCCAACTGTCAGGCCTCCTGCGCTCCGGGCTCCTGAAGAGGTTCGAGTCGTCGGCGCACGCGTTCGCTACCACCTGCGAGCGGATGGCGGTCTCGCACGACGCCTTCCTCGACCTGCTCCGGACTGGCAAGGTGGCGACAGGTGAGGTCATCCGGGAGTGGATTCGTCTCGACACCGACGACATCGAGGGATTCGTCGAGAATCTGGAAGGTCTCGAGCCGGCCGACCTGTACGACGGCGGTGGATTGAGTCGGGCGGTGCAGGAGGATAAGGAGCTACTCCTCGCCTTCGCCTCGGAGGCGCGGAGCGTCACCCCGGATCGCGATCCGAAGCTGCGACGTCTCGAAGAAGAGCTCGTAGAGATCCTGGAGCAGGCAGAGGAAGAAGGAGTCACAGCTTCGGAGCAGCGGGACAAGCGCAAGGTCATCATCTTCTCGCACTACGCCGACACGGCCCGGTGGATCAACGAGCATCTGCTCGATGTCACCTCCCGTCGTCCGGAGCTGGCCGCCTACCGGGACAGGGTCGTGCTCATCTCGGGCAACGTCGGCGATAGAGCCGATGCCATCTGGGGATTCGCCCCCGTGTCATCGGAGGCTCCTGCGGGTGCCCGCGACGACCGTTACGACATCCTGGTCTCGACGGATGTCCTGGCTGAGGGTGTCAACCTCCAGCAGGCCCGCCACATCATCAACGTGGATCTCCCCTGGAACCCGATGCGTCTGGTTCAGCGACACGGTCGTATCGACCGGATCGGGTCGAACCACGATCGGGTGTACATCCGCTGCTTCTTCCCCGACCGGCAGCTCGACGCGTTGCTCGGGCTCGAGGAGCGACTGCACCGGAAGATCAAGCAGGCGGCGTCCTCGGTGGGCGTCGAAGACGAGATCCTGCCCGGTTCGAAGGTCGCCGACATCACGTTCAGCGAGACCCGTGAAGAAATCGAGCGTCTGGCGAGAGAGGAGACCGACCTTCTGGAGACCGGGGGTGAGGTAGGAAGCGCCTTTTCCGGCGAGGAGTACCGGCAGGAGCTCAGGAGCGGTCTCTCCAATCCCGATCTAGCGGAAGCGATCCGGAAGCTGCCCTGGGGATCCGGCTCCGGACTGGCCCGGAAGGGGGGAACTCCGGGGTATGTGTTCTGCGCCCGGGTCGGCGACCACCCCGATCCCGTGTTCCGGTTTGTCGACATTTCGGATCCCGACGAGCCGGAGATCGTCGGGGATACGCTGGCCGCGTTGAGCCACGCTCATGCCACGGCAGAGACGACGAGGGTGCTCGATGATGAGACTTACAGGGCGGCCTACGACGCATGGGAGATCGCCCGCAAGGACATCCTGGACGACTGGACGCTGGCGACCGACCCGGCCAACCTGCAGCCCAAGCTCCCGCGAGCGATGAAGCGAGCAGCCGACCTGGTGAGGCAGTACGGGCCGAAGACCATGAGCCAGAACGAGGTCGACGATCTCGTCACCAGACTCGAAGCGCCCTACGGCACGAGGATCGTGCAGATGATCAGGGCGGCGTTGCGGGATGCCGAGTCAGATCCCCTGAACGCGGTGGAAGAGGTCGCCCGCATCGCGGCGGAGCAGGGCCTCGAACCCTCTGAGCCACCGAAGCCTTTACCGGTGATCGAATTGTCCGATATTCATCTGGTCTGCTGGCAGGCGATCGTGACCGAGGAATGA
>DATGPZ010000251.1:0-9707 GCA_035304485.1 Acidimicrobiia bacterium
TGCTGTTGCCCAAAGGCCGAGCTGCGACCTATTTGCCCAGGTAGTGGCGGTATGGTAATCGGACTGTTAATCCGTTGGTTGTGAGTTCGAGTCTCACCCCCGGAGCTCTCTTCTGATCGCGAGTGGGGGTCTCGCTCTGTGAAAGGTATCTCGGCGGGAGGCCGAGAAAATCTTCACAGGTCGGGGGCGATGGGGCGGCCGTAGGCAACGGCGTCGAGCACCGGCTTCGGCGCCTTGGTCCACAGCACAGAATCGGGGAGCGTGCCCAAGGCGTCGTTGACCTTCGAGAAGGCAATGCGTAGACCCACGTACGTCGTGAGGGCGAGGATGCGATCGTCGGACCATCCCAGGTTCCGGAGGCGGTCGACGTCGGTCTCGCTGATCCCGTTCGGGTCGCTGGCGATGCGGCGGGCCCAGTCGGCCAGGACGCGTTCCTCGTCGTCGAGCGCTGAGTCGTCTCCGGCGATCACCGCGGCGGCCGTGTCCGGATCGGATGCTGACGCCAGTCTCGTCCCCCACATCAGGGAGCAGTAGGAGTCCTGGATGGTGGCGGCCGCGGCTGCCACCAGTACCCCCTTTTGCCGGAACGAGAGGCCGGCAGCCTCGCTGGCTTCGTCGATGGCGGCGAAGAGCTTTTCCTTGAGCGCCGGGCTGTGGGCCCACATCCGGGTCAGGTTCATGACGTATCCGCCACTTTCGATATCGGCGTCGAAGAGCCGTTGAGCTGCTTCGTTGACCGGGGCCTCGCCGAGAAAGCCGGTGTGGGAATCGGTGATCTGGGTCATCCTCTGCTCCATTCCGGGGCGCCACTCCTCGACCGTCACCAGGACGGCCACCGAACGAAACTACCAGAGACGTTGCCGCCCCGCCGGGCGGCACAGACCGATCAGCGGTTCGACTCTTCGATGATCATCCCGTCCAGACCGATGAGGCCGAGCAGGCGGCGCACCGCCGACGAAGGCTCGACGATCACTACATCCTGGAGGGTGGGGCGGGCGATCCCCAAGAGTGCATTCAGGCCGGCGGCGTCGATGAACTTCAGATTCGGAAGTCGATATACGACTTCGGCGGGTAACGATTCGCCCGCCAGCGAGTCCAGCCTCTCAGTGACGGCGCTCCGCAGGGTCTCTCCGGTGGCGAGATCGAGTTCTCCTGCCACTTCGATCACCACACGAGCCGGCATCTGCAGGTCGAATCGAACCTCGAGCGGGGGAGAGCGATAGTCAGCGTGGTCTGCTGAGGGTCGATGAAAGGTGTCCGTCATGTCCTGGCCTCCTAGGTTGGCCTAGGTCCGCCAGGATCTGGAGCAGACTCGGGTCGCTATTCGCACTCCCGACCCTACACGGTTGGACGAACAACGGAAGGCTAGATGTCGTCGACCAGCTTCCCGGGGGGCAGATCCCCCGAAACGACGCGGGCGGCGACGTCCCGGAGACGCTCGTTGTGGTTGCGGGCGTGGGTGCGGAGTCGAGCGAAAGCGCTGTCCATGTCCAAGTCGGCTTCTTGAGCGACGATTCCCTTCGCCTGCTCGATCACGACACGCGACTCGAGAGCGGTCTGCAACTGGGCGATCAGCGCTCGATCGTTGACACTCGAGCGGTCCTGGAGGATGGCGATCGGGTCGAGGTCTGCCAGGGCCCGAGCCACCGTCAAGTCGTGATCGTTCAGTCCTCCAGTGTTGCTCGTGAAGAGGTTGACCGCGCCCAGAGTCTCCTGGCGCAGCCGCATCGGGATACCGATGACGTACCGGAAGCCCGCCTCGATCGCTGCCCGGCCGAATTCGGGCCATCTCTGCAACGCACCGTCGGACAGTTGCCCACCGACGGTGCTTCCGGTACGAAAAGCTTCGTTGCCCGGTCCTCCGTCGTTCTCGAGTTCCAACAGCTCCACGACATGGGTGGCTTCGCTGCTGGCGGCGGCTACACGCAAAACGCCGCTGCCGTCCGTGAGGAGCAAGCCCACCTGGTCGACGTCGAGTAGTTCCTTGCAACCGGTCACCAACTCCGCGAGCAAGTCCGCCACGTCGAAGTCCGAGACCAATGTGTCGGCCAAGCGGACCAGGAGCTGGAAGAGCCGGTCCTCGCGGAACGTCATGGAAACCACAGGCTATACACAGGGTCACCTTCTATGCGAGGTGTGATCGGGCCCTAGAAGCCTGCTTCACCGAAGTCGGCTCATGCCGGTGAGGATTCTTTCGACCTGCTTTCGTTCCTGGGCATTGGCGAGCACGGTGAGCCGATCACCCGGTTCGATTTCAGTCGGTCCCTGTGGGACCAAGAACTCTCCCTCCCGAGTGATGAGCACGAGCCACACGCTGGGAGGGAGATCCAACTCCACGATGCGCCTTCCAACCGCCCACCAGTCGTCTTCGATCTCGATCTCGTGGAGAGTCCGACCGGTGGATTCACCGCCGACGATCTCTTCGCGTTCGTCGGCAGGGTCGATTCCGGGTGCGTCGACCTTCAGCCATCGAGCGACGATCGGGATGGTGGTGCCTTGCAGTGCCACCGAGAGGATCACGACGAAGAAGACGGCGTTGAAGATCAGACCTGCGCGTTCGACTCCGGCTGCGAGCGGGAAGGTGGCGAGAATGATCGGGACGGCGCCCCGCAGACCGACCCAGGAGATGAGCAGGCGTTCCGCCCTGGGCCACGTCTTGCCGGCGAGAGACACCCACACCGCCACCGGTCTCGCGATGAACATCAGAACCCCTGCGAGCAGGAGGCCGCGCCCGGTCACCGGCAGCATTCGTGATGGGAAGACCAGAAGCCCGAGCAGTAGGAACATCGTTATCTGCATCAGCCAACTGACGCCATCGTGGAAGCGCATCAGTGTGCGCTTGTGGAGGAGTCGGTGGCGGGCCATGGTGATGCCCGCCAAGTACACGGCGAGGAAGCCGCTCCCTCCCAACGCTGCAGTCAACGAGTAGATGAAGAGGACGAGGGCAAGGGTGAGGACCGGGTACAGGCCTTCGTACTCGAGTCGGATTCGGTTGACCACCCACACGCTCGCCCGGCCCAGCAGGATGCCGAGAGCAGCGCCGACGAGCACCTGTTGGATGAACAGCCAAATGAGCTGCCAGACGGTCGATTCGGGCGTGAGCACCAGAGTGGTGAAACAGACCGTCAGGAACACCGCCATCGGGTCGTTGCTGGCCGACTCGAACTCGAGGAGCGGACGAAGGCGTCCTCGCAGGTTGATCCCGCGGGACCGCAGAACCGAGAAGACGGCGGCGGCGTCGGTAGAGGAAACGATCGATCCGATCAGTAGCCCCAGCGCCGGGGAGACGTCGAAGATGAAGATGGCGGCGGCCCCGGTGAGGGCGGCGGTCAACGCAGTCCCGAAAGTCGCCAGAACGATGCCGGGTCGCAAGACCGGTCGCACCGCCGACCAGCGGGTATCGAGCCCACCCGAGAACAGGATGAACGCCAAAGCAACGGAGCCGATGGCGCTGGCCATGTCGGCGTCGTTGAAGTCGATCCCGCCCGGCCCGTCGGAGCCGGCCAACATGCCGATCCCGAGGAAGAGGATGAGCGCCGGGATGCCCAGTCGCCCGGACACCTTTCCCGCCACGACTCCAGCCAGGAGGAGGACGGCTCCGATGAGGATCGGCTCAGGCTGGGGCATATGTAGATCAACTTCGGCGGTCGGGAGCGGCAATCGTACCGGAGCGAGTCGATCTCGCTATCAGGCCAGGCCAGAGCTGTAGGCCTAACCGTTTGCCCACCGCGGAAGCGGGTACCTGGGCTCCGATGCCCCGCCCGTGGTTCACAAAGGCGATCATCTACGAGGTCGATCCCCGCACCTTCTTCGACTCCGACGGAGACGGCAAGGGAGACCTCGCCGGTCTCACCCGCAAGCTCGACTACATAGCCGGACTGGGTGTGAACACCATTTGGCTCAATCCCTTCTTCGAGAGCCCCGAGAGGGACGACGGCTACGACGTGGCCGATTTCTATACAGTCGACCCGAGCCTCGGCTCGCTCGGCGACTTCGTGGTCCTCTTGGAGGAGGCCCGAGCTCTCGGATTGCGCGTCGTCGTGGAGTTGGTCGTCAACCACACCTCGGATCAGCACCCATGGTTCCGTCGGGCGTTGGAGGGCGGCGACGCTCCGACCCGGGACTACTACATATGGGTGGACGAACCGCCGGTCGACTCACCCGAGCGGATCACCTTCACCCCCGAGGAAGGGGACGACCCGTCGCCGTGGACCTTCCACGAGCCGAGCGGCCAGTATTACCTGCACCGCTTCTACCCCCACGAACCAGACCTCGATCACGCCAACCAGCACGTTCAGTCGGAGATGTACAAAGTGATGTCGACCTGGCTCGCCCTGGGAGTGGACGGCTTTCGGATCGATGCAGCCCCCTACATCGCCGAGAAGGCTGCCGCCGCCGACGACTTCCACGATGCCCACCACTACCTGCGCAGCATGCGATCCCACATCGCCGACCGCCGACCTGAGGCGATCCTGATGGCGGAGGCGGATGTGGACGCCTCGAAGCTGGGCGACTACATGGGAGACAGCGGCGAGATGAACCTCGTGTTGAGTTTCCTCGCATCGCAGACCGTCTTCCTCGCCTTGGGTCGGGAGAGCGCCGCACCGCTGGAGCGGATGTTGGAGGTGATACCAGAAGGTACCGCCGGGAGCACATATGCCAACTTCCTCCGAAATCACGACGAACTGGACCTGGAACGGTTGTCGCCTGACGATCGTGAGTTCGTCTTCGAGACGTTCGCCCCCGACCAGGACATGAGGATCTTCGGACGTGGCATCCGGCGTCGACCGGCTCCGATGCTCGACGGTGACCGGGACCGGCTGCGTATGGCCCACAGCTTGATCTTCAGTCTGCCTGGAGTGCCAGTCCTCCGGTACGGAGACGAGATCGGCATGGGTGACGACCTGTCCCTGCCGGATCGGTCGTCGGTTCGCACCCCGATGCAGTGGACCTCCGGTCACAACGCCGGTTTCTCAGAGGCTCCCTCCGACGATCTCTACTACCCGGTCGTGACCGAGGGTGGGTTCGGATACGAACAGGTCAACGTCGAAGACCAAGAAGCCGATCCGGAATCCCAGCTGAGCTGGACGGTACGGATGATTCACGCCCGAAGACAGTCACGGCCGATGCGGTCCCAGCATTGGCAACTGGTGGATACCGGCAACCCGGCGGTCTTCGGTCTCCGCTATCAGGACGAGGACGACGTTGCCCTGACATTCCACAATCTGAGTTCCCAGCCCCAGGCCGTCATGGGCGATGCAACGGAGCATCTGGAGAGAGTCCACCCGGTCTTCGGTGACCTGGAGGCAAAGGTCGAGGCAGGCCGGGAGTTCGAGTTGGCCCGCTACGGGCATTTGTGGCTCGCGGCGCGTACCAGTTAGCCGAGTCCGATCGATGCCAAGATGACTCAATGGCCGACGGAACCCAGATCGTCGCGGTAGCGGCGGTGGCGTCGCACAACCTGGCTCAGAATCTGGTGCTGACGCAGCGCGGTTACGTTCCGGCCAATCTCGTTGTCACGACGGGCCTGGTGGCATGGGCGCGGACACATGGTCGATCTTGGGACGACATCGGACTCGGCAGCCGGCGGGCGCCAACCGGTCTGGTGATCGGAGTGCTCGTGGGAGCGGCAGCGGTTGGTCTCCTGAGTCGAGCAGCTCGCGACCGGCGGCTCCTCTCGACCTTCGACGACACGCGCTTCGGCTCCACCCACTCCGAGAAGTGGTTCAACGCACTCGTGAGGTTCCCGATCGGCACCGCCCTCTACGAAGAGGTGGCCTTTCGTGGAGTTCTTCCGTCGCTGCTCGTCGGCGGCGGGATGCGTCCCTTGCGAGCAGAGGTGGCGGCGGCGGGTTTGTTCGGGCTCTGGCACGTCATTCCCACCTGGCAGGCGGTCGAATACCGTTCGATCGAGCCAGTCGCCCGATCCCGGCGTGTGGGTATTGCGCTCGGCGGAGCGATCCTCAGCGCGTTGGCGGGGTTGGGTCTCTCCCTGCTCCGACGCCTGGCTGGCACCCTGGCCGCTCCCTGGTCGGCTCATGCCCTCGTCAACTCGGGGGCGTATCTGATATCCCTCCGGCGCCGGGTCAGCTGAGTATCACTGCCAGCAGGCCGAGTAACTTGTCCGACATCGCATGGAGGAGACTCACCTACCAATGACCGCCGATCCGCTCTGGACACCGTCGGAATCAGATATCGCTCGAGCGAGAATCACCGATTTTGCTCGCTGGGCAGGAGAAAAACACGGCCGCAGCTTCGATGGATACGACGACCTGTGGCACTGGTCGATCTCGGATCTGGAGGGCTTTTGGTCGTCGATAGCGGAATACTTCGACGTCCGCTTCGGCTCGCCACCCGACCGGATACTGGCCGATGCATCGATGCCGGGGGCCGAATGGTTCACCGGCGCCACCCTCAACTACGCCGAACACGCCCTTCGCCGGCGCGGTAGCGAGGCGGCGATCCTGTCTCGCTCACAGACAACGGGCGCCGACCTGTCCCTCAGTCGGGACGAACTGGCCGAGGCGGTCGGGCGCTGCGCGGCTGGGCTGCGCCGGCTCGGCGTCGGCCAGGGCGATCGGGTCGTCGCCTACATGCCCAACATCCCCGAAACACTCGTCGCCTTCCTCGCCGCCGCTTCCCTCGGGGCTGTGTGGTCGTCCTGCCCGCCCGAATTCGGAACGGATGCGGTGCTCCAGCGTCTCGGCCAGATCGAACCCAAGGTGCTGTTCGCCGTCGACGGGTATCGCTACGGCCGGCGCGAGATCGACCGACGAGAGGACGTACGGCGCATCGTCGACTCCCTCCCGAGCCTCACGGCGGTGGTCTCCGTGCCATACCTCGACGGCGTAGCCGTTCCCGACTCCGTCACTTGGGCGGATCTGACCGAAACCCACGAACCGGTCGAGTTCACACCCGTTCCGTTCGACCATCCTCTGTATGTCCTCTACTCCTCGGGAACCACCGGTCAGCCGAAGGCCATAGTCCACGGCCACGGAGGGATCCTCCTCGAGCATCTGAAGATGCTGGGGCTGCATCACGATTTGGGGGAAGGTGACCGCTTCTTCTGGTTCACGACGACGGGTTGGATGATGTGGAATTACCTGGCATCGGGGTTGCTGTTGGGATCGACGATCGCCCTCTTCGACGGCGACCCGGGCCATCCCGATCTCGGCACCCTGTGGCAGCTCGCCAGTGACTTCCAGATCTCGCATTTCGGCGTCTCGGCAGCCTTCATAACGAACTGCCGCAAGGCCGGGCTGAAGCCCGGCAAGACCCACGACTTGAGCGCCCTCCGGCAGGTGGGCTCTACGGGGTCGCCGCTGCCTTCTGAGGGGTTCCGATGGGTCTACGAAGAAGTCAAGGACGACGTCCTGTTGGGGTCGGCATCGGGCGGGACCGACGTCTGCACCGCCTTCGTGGGCCCGTCTCCTACGGTTCCCGTATGGGAAGGTGAGATCTCCTGCCGATGCCTGGGGGCCAAGGTCGAGGCGTACTCGCCAGACGGTGAGCCGCTGATCGGCGAGAAAGGCGATCTGGTGATAACTGCTCCGATGCCCTCGATGCCGGTCTCCTTCTGGAACGACCACGACGGCGAGACCTACCGAAAGGCCTACTTCGATCACTACCCCGGGGTGTGGCGCCACGGTGACTGGATCCAGATCACCGACCGTGGCAGCTGCGTGATCACCGGCCGCTCCGATGCCACTCTCAACCGGGGTGGCGTCCGGATGGGTACGGGCGAGTTCTATCGCGTGGCCGAGAGCCTCCCCGAGGTGCGGGACAGCCTCGTCGTGCACCTCGAGGGAGGAGCCGGTGGTGATGAAAGCCTGATCCTGTTCGTTGCCGCGACACCCGGAGCCGACGAAGACCGGCTGCGACAGGAGTTGGTGGCTCGGATCCGGTCCGATCTCTCTCCCCGCCACGTGCCCGACGAGATCCACTTCGTCGAGGACGTCCCCCGGACCCTCTCCGGCAAGAAGGTCGAGATTCCCGTGAAGAGGCTGCTGACAGGTGCCAACCTCCAGGAGGCCCTGTCGGAAGGATCGCTGGCCAACCCTGAATCCCTCGGACGGTACCTCGAGATCGCCTCGGGCAGAGGGAACTAGGGGGAGTTTCAGTCGCGGCTGAGCGGCTCGCGGACCAGCGTCTGGTCTATGTAGCAGTATCGCCAGCCGGCGGTGTTGGACTCGATCAGCGGATGCCCGGTCTCTTCGAAATGTGCCGTGGCGTGGGTGTTGGGAGAGTCGTCGCAACATCCGACCTGACCGCACGTCAGGCATGTGCGCAACTCCACCCATGAGTCGCCCAACTCGACACACTGCGGGCACACGTCGAGATCGCTCACGGTGGCCTGGATCAGGTCCAGGTGCGCACAGGAAGTCGTGGTGGTCTCGTGACGGACGTATTGCCATCCCGATCCCAACAGTCGGCTCGGAATGATGGCCGCCAGATATTGCGACCGCGACGCGAACAGGGGGCTGATGACGGCGAGGATGAGGACATAGAGGGCGACGAATGGTCCCAGGCGGCGGTCCAGGCCGGCGGTGAGGGCGAGCGTCGCCAAGATGAGTGAGAACTCTCCTCTTCCCAACACGGTCAGCCCGATGTTGGCGGCGGAGAGCTGATTGAACCCGAACAAGCGGGCAACGGCGACGCCAGAGACCGAATTCACCGCGACGGTGATCACCACCGCCAGCATCGCCGGGAGGGCGACGTCAGACAGTGCTTCGACTTCGATCGTCATCCCGAATGCCACGAAGAAGACCGCTGCCAGGACGTCCCGCAGGGGTGTCGCCAAGCGCTCGACCCTCTCGCCGAAGCGCGTCGCCGAGACGACCAAGCCGATCATCAGTGCCCCGATCGCATCCGAGACCCCGACCTCGGCAGAGACTCCCGACACCAGCACGACCAGGCCGACAGTCGATAGCACGAGCAGTTCGTCGTCGTCCGAGCCGACCAGAGCGCCCACCGCTCGGGCGCCGAAACGAGCCAGGGCGAACAACGCGATCAGGAAGACGACACCCATGGTCAAGTCGATGACGAGTCGTCCGGCGCTGGTGACGGGAGAGAGGATCGGCTGGATGGCGGCGAGGTAGATCGCGAGGAACAGGTCCTCGATCACGATCACACCGAGTATGACGGGGGTCTCGGCATTGGTGAGTCGCCGGGTCTCGATGAGCAGCTTGGTGGCGATCGCCGAGGAGGAGATTCCCATTGCTCCGGCCACCACCAGCGCCTCCTCGGTTCCCCATCCGAGGCTCCAGCCCATCGACAACCCGGCTCCGATGTTGAGTCCGATGTAGATGCCGGCGGCGATGAACAGGCGCCGACCGCCGCCCAGGACCTCTTCGACGGGGAATTCCAGGCCGAGATGGAACAGCAGAAGGATCAGGCCCAACGACGCCAGCGTGGCCAGATCCTCGGGATGCTCGATCAGGGCCGGACCCGGAGTGGCAGGCCCGAGCAGTATCCCGACAGCCATGAACAGAGGCACAGCCGGAACCGACAGACGGCGCCCGATCCGAGCGGCCACCCCGGCGGTCAGCATGAGCGCCCCCAGGCCGATCAGATCGGCGTGCACATTTCCCCCTCGGTGGAGTGGCCGTCAGGTCGGGCTCGCCACCTCACCCTTCGAAGAACGTCTCCCCGAGGACCGCGCTGAGTTTGCGGGCCTGTTCCTCAGTCAGTTCCAGGACAGCGGTGGG
>DATGPZ010000252.1:0-31605 GCA_035304485.1 Acidimicrobiia bacterium
TCGTGGACGTCGACTGCCAACAGGTCGCCGGACAGTGGGCAATAGAAAGCCGACATCGTGAGGTCGGAATGGAGGCCATCGAGATCGAAGTCCCGATGCAGCGCACCTTCCCTCCAGCGGGTGGAGCCCACACTGAGGACCGCACCGGCCCGGGAACGGACTTCCCAGCCGGCGTCTCCTCGGAACAGATTCAGCGAGGGGCCGAACGGCAGACCCTCTTCACTGTCGGAGTCCTGGGTTTGAGGGTCCGCGCCTAGCCTCTCCCGGCGAATTTCGAGCCGTCTTCGCTCGGTCGCCTCCGGATCGACCATGTCACCGACGAGAACCACTCCGTACACGGACTCTGCCTGCTGCTCGGTGACGATCCCACTACTGACGTCCGCCAGCACCTCCATCGGATCCCGAAGGATCGGGTCGCCGACGCCGCCGCCACCTTGCCAGGAGACCCCGAACACGTCCTTCGTGGTGATCGTGCGACGCCCGGGTTTCGGGCCGAGATCCTCCCAGGTGCCGGCCATCTCCCCGAGATCGTGGGGTAGACGGTCGGGATATCCGTTTTCGAGGGCACCCCGGCCGAAATGCTGGCGGACTACCGAACCCGGATGGCCCCCGAGCAAGCCGACCGAGTTCGGAACCTCGGCTCCATGGGTCATGATCAGTGCTTCGGCCCGCTCGACCCCGTGCACCGTCACGGCGATCTCGGCGGAGGCTCCTCCCCGCCGGGTACCGGCGCCTCCTGTGTCGGCGCGCAAGCGCCGGTACAGGTAGAGGAGAGGCGATTTCTGCTCGTTGGTTTCGACGTCGGCGATACTCGGGATGGGCACGGCCGGCGGGCCACCGGCGTCGATCCCGTCGCGAGACGTGTAAGCCCCGGACCCTCCCGCGAGCGGGTCGAGCAAATGCAGCCCGAACCGCTCACCGAACTGGTTGACTCCGCCCATGTTCAATGTGGCCATGGTTCCCGAACTGACCGCCTGAGCCCGATCTGAGAACTCCTCGGAAGCCGCCAACAAGAGGCTCAGGGCTCGGCACACGACGTTGGTCACCACCCAGATCGTCTCCACGGTGGCACTGCCAACCGGCGCAGGATGAGTTGCAGTGCAGATGAGCCCATCGGGGGCGGCGATCTCGACCGGACGCAACAGTCCCTCGTTCCAAGGGATCCCAAAGCCCAGGGTGGGAATGAGCCCGCCGGTGATACCACCCATCAAGCCGGCTCGAGTGGCGTTGATGAATCCGGGGCTCTGGGGACTGCTGTCTCCGAAGTCGAACAGCAGGTGATCTCCCGTCTTCGTGAGAACCAGGTCGATTCGATACAGCGTGTTGCTGTGGCCGTCGTGTTCGAGGAAATCCCGTACATGGACCTTGCCGTCGGGCATCAGGCGAAGGCGCTCACGAGTTTGCTGCTCGGTTTCGTCGATCATGCGCCGCATCGTGGCCATCACGAACTCGGCCGTTTGGCGATCCATCAGGTTCTGGAGACGAGCATTCGCCACGTTCAATGTGGCTATGAAGGCCCGAATATCGAGTCCCAACGCCTCCGGCAACCTGCTGGCCGTGACGATTAGCTCGAGGACGTCTTCCCGGAGCTCGCCCCGATCCACCAACTTGACGGCGGGAATTCGAAGACCCTCTTGATAGACCTCCCGAGCCTTCGGTGACCAGGAGGCGAAGTCCATGCCGCCGACGTCGGTCTCGTGGGCCATCACCCCGGCCCATGCCACGATCTCTCCGTCTCTGAATATGGGGGCGGCCATCTGGACGTCGTTCTGGTGCAAGGCGCCCACGTATGGGTCGTTCCCGATGAACATGTCACCTTCGCGGATGTCGACCGTCTTGCGTCGCTGTAGGTGACGGATGAACGTTCCCACGGGTGCAGCCTCATGGGTCACCTGGTGGCCCATGGTGGCGAAGGAGCCATCGGGCAGGTACAGGCCCGTGAAGAAGTCGGTTGCCTCCGTGACCGTCGGGGAGCCGGACACACTCTGGAGAGCGATCCGCATCTCCTCGGTTATCGCCAGCAGGCGATTTCGTACGACCTCGTAGGCGATCGGATCCATCAGGTCGATGCTCATGGTCCATCTCCGAGTTGGATCGTGAGATTCCCGAACCGGTCGACGGTCATCTCCGCCCCGGGTGGGATCACTGCCGTTTGTCCGGGATAGACGATCAGTGCCGGCCCGCGCAGTCCCTGATCAGGAGCCGGACGTGTGGTTCGGAAGACCGGAACTTTCAATGGGCTGTCGGGGTCCTCGAAGACCACCTCTCGGGCTCCCGACTGCTGGAGACGATCAGTCGGAGGTGAGACCTCGAACTTGGGGAGGAAGCCTGTGGCCACGGTTCGCACCGACAGCACCTCGAATCCGGCTTCTCTGAACGAAGAACCGGGGCCGAACAGCCTTTCGTATTCGCGCTCGAAGGCATCCATCGAGGCCTGGATCGCCTTCACGTCTATGGCGCCCTCCAACTGGATGTCCAAGTGATGGGCCTGTCCACGGAATCGGATGGCGACGGTGGTGCGCACCGATACGGCAGATGAACCGACGACTTCTGCCAGTGGTTCCACGGCACGGCTGGTAGCGGTCTGAACCGCTTCCGCCAGCTGGCTCGCTTGCTCCTCGGTCGGATCGGCGCCAAACGCAATTCGCAGGTATACCGGCTGCTCCTCGCTGCGACGGAGATCGGTGGTGCCGGTTCCTACGGCGGACTGCACGGTCGCGGTCGGAGGGACGACGATCGTGCGAATGCCGATCTCGGCCGCCAGACCCCAGGCATGGGTTGGGCCCTGGCCGCCGTTGGCGACGAGGACAAACTCACGCGGGTCGTGACCTCGTTCGATCGTTACGCTCCGGAGGAGGTCGGCCATACGACTGTCGAGGACTCGCCTGATCCCCCAGGCGGCTTGCTCCACTGTCAGGCCCAGTGGCTCAGCGACCTCACGTCCCAGAGCCTCCCTGGCAGCCCCGATGTCGAGTGTCATGCGTCCGCCGGCGAAGTCATCGGCTCCAAGGACACCCAGGATCAGGTCGGCGTCGGTCACAGTGGGTCGGGTTCCGCCCCGGCCATAGCAAGCCGGTCCGGGATCTGCGCCTGCACTCTGAGGGCCGACGCGCAGTGCGCCCATCCGCACTTCGGCGATGCTCCCACCCCCTGCTCCGATGGTGGCGACGTCGATCGCCGGGAACCGCACATCCGCCCCGGCTATGGTCACCTCGGACCGCATCAGCGGGACGCCGTCGATGATGGTCCCGACGTCGAAGCTGGTACCTCCCATGTCGATGGTGAGTACCCGGTCGAAGCCGAGGGCAGCAGCCATCTGTTGTGAGCTCACGACGGCTGCGGCGGGACCCGAGAGCAAGGCCGCCGCGGGGACGTTCGTGACCTCGGTGGTTCCGAGTGAACCGCCAGTACTGGTCATGACGTGAACCGGCGTCCGGGCGCCTTCGGCCGAGAACGCTGCGTCCAACTGGGAGAAGTATCTGCTCATCACTGGAGCCAGGGAGGCGTTCACCGCCGTTGTCGACATCCGGGCGTACTCGCCCAGCCCGGGAGCCGACTCGTGGGAGAGGCATACGAATACGCCCGGTGCCTCCTCTTCGATGATTCGCCCGATCTGGAGTTCGTGGTCGGGCCGCACGATCGACCAGAGAGTGCAGACTCCGATCGCTTCCACCCCGGTGGCGAGGAGGCGACGAACAGCATTCCGAGTGGCGTCCTCGTCGAGTGGCAGAAGCACCTTCCCGGTGCGATCGATTCGCTCTGGCACTCCGATGATCCGCGTTCGAGGGATCACCGGCTCGAAGCGCCCCCTCTGTAGGTAATCGCCGATCTCGAGCTCGGACAGACCTGCTACCTGACGCTTCAACCGTCCGATTTCGAGCGTATCGGCGAAGCCCTGGGTGACGATCAGTCCGGCGGGAGCGAGGTCTCCGGTGAGGAGTGCGTTCAATCCGGCAGTGGTGCCGTGTCCGATGCGTTCCATTCCGGCCGAGAACTCGGCGACCGTCACACCGAACCGGTCGGCAGCTATCGCGAAGGCATCGATGATCCCACCGATGATGTCGGGCGTAGTGGGCGTCTTGACGACCTCGGATCGTCCGGCGTCCGAAACGACCCAGAGATCGGTGAAGGTGCCACCGACGTCAGTTCCGACCTGAAACCTCATGAGACGACCACGCGGGGTTCGTCGGGTCGGGTCCGTGGTTGCTCTTCGAAGCGGTTCAACCACGACAACACGTCGTCTGCCCAGGCGATCTCTTGTCGCGCTCGCTCGACGTTGCCCCGGAGCGCAAAGGCTTTGAGCCCGGCCACGAGCTCGGGATCGGCGTCTTTGCGGGCGACCAGACGCTTGCGTAGTCGCGGATGAGTTCGAGCGTCGACTTGCCTGAGCTGCTCGCGATACACGCCGAGAAGCCAGGCGTAGTGAGAGCGGTGGTCCTCGAGGTGCTGCCTTATGGTGTCCAGAGGCATCTCGTCGAGATAGATGAACTTCGTTCGTTCTGGGTCTCGAGAAGGTGGGTACTCGACGGGCTCCGCCAGCCACTGGCGTAACTCGGCCCGGCCGCGATCCGTGATCTCGTAGATCCGCTTCGTCCTGCCGTCGTTCCCGTCAGGTGGACGGCTCCAGAGAAGCCCTTCTTCTTCGAGACGCCGCAATTCCGGATAGATCTGGCTGTGGGAAGCGTGCCAGAACCACCCCATCGACTCGCTGAACTCGCGGGCGATCGCGTATCCGGAGGCCCCCTCCGTGCTGAGGAAGCCGAGGAGGGCGAAGCGAAGCGACATGAGGAGGAATCAGGCGCGGGTCGGAGCGTCGACGGGTTTCAGCCCGAACATCTCCCGGGCCTCCGCCGGGGTGGCGGGTTCCAGGTCGAGTTCGGTGAGGATCCGCACCATCCGTTCGACCAGCTGGACGTTGGTGGCCAGCTCTCCCCGCCGGTAGTAGATGTTGTCCTCCAACCCCACTCGGGCGTGACCACCCAGCAGTATGCCGTGGACCGTCGCCGGCAGCTGTGAGGGGCCGACGGCGCTCACGCCGAATACCGAGTTGTCGGGCAGATCTTCGACGAACCGCTGGAGGTTCTTCGGCGTGTAGGGCGTGGCGCCCGTCATCAGCTTGTGGGTTCCAAGGACGATGTTGAAGTAGTAGGGGGGCTCGTCGTAGCCGAGCTCGATCAACGAGTTCACCGGCTCGAGGTCAGCGAGTGACATGATCTCCCACTCTGGCTTGATACCTCTTTCCTTCATGGCTTCCGCTAGGCGGATCATCCGACTCCAGCTGGTGTCCATGAGGAGCTCGAGATCGTCCCGATGCATACATTGCATGTGGGGATCGAAAGTGCACATCTCGGCTCCGGCCATCGTTCCCTTGATGCGCTCCTCGAACGAGATCTCTTTTCGTCCGTCGGGGAGCTCGGTGATCATGTCGCCGCTGATTCCCCCGCCAGTGGAGTTGTTGATGATGATGTCGCAGCGCTCTCTGACGAGGTCGTTGATCCGTCGATAGATCTCCGGATCACAGGTCGCCTGACCATCGGGCCGCCGGGCGTGGATCGCCGCCACGCTGGCTCCCGCCTCCCAGCACCGAACTATGTCGTCGGCGATCTCCTCGGGTTGCGTCGGCAGGTGAGGAGACACCGACTTGTCAGCCATTCCTCCCGTCGGCGCGATCGTGATTGCGACTTTTCGACGAGCCACACGTCTCCTTTCTCCTCTGAGGGCGAAGACTGCCGGATCCGAAACTACTTGTCAAGACTTCCATATTCAGATGGAGCCCGACCTGGCAATCACAGCGACGATGCTACCGGCCAACATGTAAGAACTGACTGGTTGTGAAGAGACCGTGAGGAGACAATGCCACGCGGCCAGCGGCCAACTACCCCGGCCGACCCATCTCGTCCCTAGCCTGCGGAGATGGATCTCAAGGAAGCTCTCTACACGACCCGGGCGATGCGACGGGTGGCACCCGACCCGGTGCCCAACGAAGTGGCGGCCGCCATGTTGGATGCGGCGGTGCGGGCGCCGTCGGGTGGCAATGCCCAGAACTGGCGCTTCGTGGTGGTCACCGATCCCGATCTGCGTGGCCAGCTGGCTCCGGTCTACCAGCGAGCCTGGGAGACCTTGCAAGGAACCGTCTACAAGGGACGCCGGGAACGGGCGGAGGCCTCCGGGGACGAGGTGACACTGCGAGTCATGCGTTCGTCGCAGTGGCTGGCCGACAACTTCGCTCAGGTGCCGATGTGGCTGTTCGTATTCAGCCGCAACGACGCCACCGGGGCCTCGATCTACCCCGCGGTTTGGAGTGCCATGCTCGCCGCTCGAGAGCATGGGGTGGGTACCTGCCTGACCACGATCCTGGGATCGTTCGAGCCGGAGGCGGTCTTCGACATCTTGGGGGTCCCCACCGACAAGGGTTGGCAATTGGCAGCCGCTGTCTCGTGCGGTTATCCGCTAGGGCGATGGGGTGTGGCCCGGCGGGCGCCGGTCGAGAAAGTGTCGTTCAGCCAGCGATGGGGTGAGCCGCTGGATTTCGAGGTGAACGGCCCCTTGTGGCCGTGAGGCGGTAGACCCCGCTCGGCTCAGAACAGGGTCGGGCGAAACAGGCGGTCGTGGGTCCGGAGAGCGTACCGGTCGGTCATCCCCGCCACGTAGTCGATCGCCCGCGTGAGGGGGTCTGCCCCCGGCACGGTGTAGCTGTCGGGGACCTCCTCGTGGTGGGCCGCGAAGTAGTCGACCAGATCACGGATGACCTTGATGGCCCTCTGCTTCTGAGCGTCCATCGTGTGGTGCAGATACACCCGCTCGAACATGAAATCGCGCAGGCGGTGCATGATCTCGAGGTCCTCGGGTTCCATCGTCACCTCGCCGGCTGCGTGCGAAGCCTCGACGACCGACGTGATCATCGCCCCGATCCACTCTCGGGCGGTGGCGCCGAAGCGGGTCAACACCGAGGTCGGGATCTCGTGGTAGTCGATCACCCCGGCTCGGAGTGCGTCGGCCACATCGTGGGTCAGGTAGGCGATTCGGTCGGCGAATCGGCACAACATCCCCTCGGGGGTCTCGGGCGGCGGGTCGATCCGCCAGGAGTGGGCACGAATGCCGTCCAGGACCTCCCATGTGAGGTTGAGCGGCTCGAGGATCGAGAGAGTCCGCACACCGTGGGCCGCGTGGAGCCAGTCACCTTCCACGTAGGGGCTGAGCGCATCCTCCCCGGTGTGACCGAATGGCGAGTGGCCCACGTCGTGAGCCAGGCAGATGGCCTCGGTCAGCGTCTCGTTCAGACCCAAGGAGACGGCCATCGCCCGGCCGACTTGGGTGACCTGGAGCGTGTGGGTGAGACGGGTGACGAAGTGGTCGCCTTCGGGGTTGAGGAAGACCTGAGTCTTGTGCTTGAGACGTCGAAACGCCTTCGAATGGATGATCCGATCCCGATCTCGCTCGAAGGCGGTCCGGTACTCGTCTGGCTCCTCAGCTTCTTCCCGACCGCGGGTCCGGTCGGCCTTGGTTGCGATCGGGGCGAGCAGCTCGTGCTCGAGCCGCTCGCGCTCTTCCCTCCTGCGCACCAGGAGGTTGGCTCCGGTCTCCCGACCGCCGACTTCCGGCGTCCCACCCATCAGACGAAGTGTTCACGCATCCGCGAAGAGGCCCAGTCCATCGTGGCCACGACGATGGCGATGGCCAGCATCTGGACCGCCGCCGCCCGATACTCCAACAGATTGATGTTCTGTTGGAGGATCGAGCCGATGCCGCCTCCACCCACGAAACCGAGGATGGTGGACATGCGGACGTTGATATCCCACCGGTACATGGTGAACGAGATGTAGGGCGGGACGATCTGGGGGACCACCGAGTAAACGATCGTCTGCAGCCGGTTGGCGCCCGTCGCCCGCACCGCCTCGATCGGACCGGCCGAGATCGACTCGACCTGCTCGGAGTAGAGCTTGGCGAGAGCGGCTGCGGTGTGGAGAGCCAGGGCGAGAGATCCGGCGAAGGGCCCCGCCCCCACCCATACGACGAACACGATCGCCATGACCAGCGGTTCGATCGAGCGGAGGGTGTTGAACACGGTGCGGGCGGCGTAGTAGATCGACAGCCCGATCTCGACCTCTCCCTTGCGCATTCCGCGCCAGGCGACGAACACCCCGATGGCGGCGCCCACGATGGCAGGTATCAGGACGATGGTTCGGAAATCCCCGATCTGATAGAACCAGTCGATGATCTGGCCGACGAGGATGGCCCACAACGCTCCGGCCACGGCCATGAGGACCACGTTGAGGGTCCGCACCACGGGCCGGGGAGCGTTCTTTCGAATCGCGTAACCGAGCTTGGAAGCGAGGTGCGACGCCACAGCCGCCACTCCCAAGGCGGCGATGACCGTGAAGGCGACGTCGAGGATCTCGCCGATGGCCGAGAAGAAGGATCCGATGAAGCCGAACCAGCCGAGGATGGCGTGCATCCGATCCCCGATGTCCTCGAGGAAGCGAGAGGTGAAGAGCAGCCCGATCAGGCCGATCGTGCCGGCCAACACCAGAAGGACGCCCCGGCGAATTCGCTCCGCCCGGGTGGGGACCCCGGCGTCCACCGTGGGCAGACTGGTTCGCAACAGCCACCAGGTCAGACCGGCGCTCACCAGCATGCCCAGCAGAAGCCCGATCGTGTTGTCGGAGAGGAGGGACACCACCGAGGTGGCGCCCCGAGCCGCCCCGACCCCGACCGTGGCCCCGATCGGCACGGCGATCAGGATCAGGCCGAGGTTGGTGGTCGTGATCGAGATGTCACGCATGATGTTGCGTGCGGCCACGAAACTGAGAGGGACGGCGAGCAAGAGGCCGGCGGTGGTGGCGACCAGAGCCAAGAACACCGTTTCGAGGATCTTGTCGAGTGTGATCTTGGCGGTGTCGGAGATTCGGGGCGACAACTGGATCGTGTCGGAGACGTATACGGCGGCGCCTCCCGGCTCACCGGTGGCCCCGTCGTAGACAGCCACACGCCAATTGGAGAGGTCGGTCCCCGGCGGTCCCTCGAGGGTGACCTCGACGTTCCCGTCCACGGACACGACCCCAGCGATGTGGAGGCCGGTGATCTCGCTCTCCCCCAGGGGAAGGGCGGTTTCGCCTCGGGCCGTCCCGCCCACCGCTTCGAAAGGTTCGCCGGTGGTCACGAAGTCGATTACTTGGTTGGCGGGGTCGAGCAAGGCGACGGCAGGGATGTCGGGAGCTCCCGCCACCGTGATCACCCGGGTTCCCTCGTCTCCGAGAATGGGATCGTCCTCTACTCCGTTCTCGTTGGCGTCGGTGTAGACCTGGACCCGGTTCCGCCACGTTCCGATCGGCTCTTGGGTGACGGCCCGTAGACCTTGAGGTTCCTCCGAGGTCCGATCCGGCAGCGTGATCTGGGTGGAGAAGGTGCCCTCCGAGTCGGTGTTGACCGTTGTCAGGCGGAGCGTGATGGCGAACTCGGAGTCCGGGACGAAATGCAGAGTGACGGTTTCTCGCGGCTCATAGCCGGTCCCGCTGACGGTGACGACGTCACCCGGGTCACCACAGGTGGGGGTGAGGGTCAACGCCGGGTCGGTGGCCACCTCGGGTCCACATGGGATGGCGAGCTCGACCTCGGTGATCTCATCTTGCGTGTCGTAGGTGACGAGGTCGGGCCTCGCCAGCGCCCGCAGGATGTTGGCCAGCGAGCGTTGGCGGGTCTCGGAAGTGATCTGGGTCAGGTCGACCTGGGTCTGCTCGAAGGCGAGGGCATAGATCACGACACCGAGGACGATGGCGAGGAGGATGATGAAAGGGCGCCGGCGTCGGGACCGGGAACGGGACTGGTCGTCAGGCCCAGAGTCCCCGATACGGGCCTGTTCCTGGCCCAACTCGGCTGCGTCGGTGTCGGTACGGGTGTCAGCCAACTCGCTCGGCCTCCTGGCCGTAGATCTCCTTGAACTTGGCGTCGTCGATCTCGGAAGGCAAGCCGTCGAAGACGAGCTTTCCCTCGTTCAGGGCGATCGCTCGATCGGAGTACTTGTGGACCAGATCGAGGAAATGGAGGGAGCAGAGGACTGTGACACCGTCGTCACGGTTGATCGACTCGAGATAGCGCATGATCGAGTGCGCCAGCACCGGATCGAGGGATGCTACCGGCTCGTCGGCGAGGATCATCTCCGGGTTCTGCATCAGGGCTCGGGCGATTCCCACCCGCTGCTGTTGTCCCCCCGACAACTCGTCGGCCCGGGCATATGCCTTCTCGACCAGACCCACCCGTTCGAGTTGGGCGAGCGCATTGGTGGTGTCGTCTCTCGAGAACCGGTTCACGAGTGACATCGCCGGGTTCGTGTAGCCCAGCCGTCCTGCCAGGACGTTGGTGATCACGCGGGACCGGTGCACCAGGTTGAAATGCTGGAAGACCATGCCGACCCGGCGCCGGAACCGGCGCAGGTCCTCCTGGGAGGCGTGGGTGACGTCCTCGCCGTTCCAGAGGATCTGACCCTCGGTGGGTTCGATGAGGCGGTTGATGCAGCGAAGGAGGGTCGATTTGCCGGAGCCGGACAAGCCGATGACGGCGAGGAACTGGCCGTCGGGAACCTCGAAGCTGACGTCCTCGAGCGCGACCGTTCCATTGTCGTAGACCTTGGTGAGGTTCTTTACCTGGAGCATGCGAGAGAAGGAACGGTAGCGACCTAGTCGGAAGTCGGAAGGCGGAAGTCGGAAGTCGACGGGCCTGTCTGAGCTCGTCCGACGCTCCGACGACACGGGCTGACGCGTGAGCACACGTCGGGGAAACCGAGTTCGCCGACCTCGAGGGCGGACGAACGAGCGATGGACTATCGCGTCGGCGGATCGGAGTGGAGAGTCTCGGTCAGATCGATCGTCTGATCCTACGTCCGACTTCCGACTTCCGACTTAAGACTGAAGGGGGGCCGCCGGAAGGCGGCCCCCCTTCAGATCACAGATCGTCGATCGTGATTCCGAGGGTCTGGATGATCGCCCGGACGGCGTCGTAGTCGGCATCCGACGTCTCGGCCAGGTTGTCCCAGCTGTAAGCGTCGAAGGCAGTCGCGAAGCCTTCCGGATCGTTCTGAGCGAAGTCCAGCATCGCCTGAACGATCTGCTCCTTCAGATCCTCCGGGAAGTCCGGGCCGAACACGACACCGTCGTTCGGGATCGGATCCGACACGGCCAGGATCCGCACCTGCTGGACGACGTCGGGCAGTTCCTCGCGGAGGTTGCGGCGGGCGTCCTGGACGATGTAGTCGCCGCACTGGATTTCGCCGTCCTCGTTGATGGCGCAGGAGTCGGGATCCGGGACGTCGGCGTTGTTGACGTCGCCGTCCCAGGCTCCGTTGCCCTCCAGGTCCGTGTAAGGCGAGTAGAACGAGGTACCGAAGTCGGTCTCACCGTTGTAGACCGCCCGCACCGCACCGTCATGGCTTCCGGCCTCGAGCTCGGTGCCCCATTCGACACCCAGGTTCTGCAGCTGGCCGGAGGGGAACAGGTAACCCGAGGTCGAGCCCGGATCCGGGAAGGCCCACGATGCCCCCTGCAGATCCTCCAGCGACTGGAAGTCCGAGTCCCGGGCCACCAGGTACTGGGCCCAGTACTCGGTGTAGCCGAACCGCTCGGCCTTCAAGGCAGCCTCGACGCCGCAGCGCTCGTTGCCGAGGATGTACGCCTGGGCCGGGATCATGCCGATGCTGGCGTCGGGGTTGGCGCAGATCTCCTCGACGGTGGCGGCGTACGAAGATGGCACCTGGACCTCGAACTCGAGTCCGGTGGCCGTCGTCAGCGCCTCATCGAGGAGCTCACCGCCGGCGACGATTTCGTCGGCGGACACCGACGGAACGAACAGCACCTGGATCGGTCGATCGGCCGTGCCGACCTCTGACCCGCCCATCGTCGTCTCCGGCGCGGTCGTCTCGGTTGCCGCAGTGGTGTCCGGAGCCGTCGTGGCGGGGGCCTCGGTCGTCTCGGACGCGGTCGTCGTATCGCTCGTATCTTCTCCGCCGCCACAGGCGGCGACGATGAGAGCAAGAAGGGCTAGCAGCGCAGCCCATCTCGTTCGTCTCACGTTGAGTCTCCTTAGTCGGTTAGAACGCCGCCGAGTTCGACGGCGGCTTCAGCGTAGGAGTCGGCAATAGTCAGGTGCCAACCGAAGCGACCAGTTTCTCGAACTCGTTCCAGTCGGCCACATCGACCGCGCCGGGGACGGGTTCGTTCCACGGACGGACGTACCGCGCGACTACCCGATCCGGCCGGTGCCGGACGAGGGCTTCGAGATTGTGGGGGGCGTCTTCGAGGTACACGTCGCAGTCGACATCCCACTTGCGGTCGGTGATGTGGACCTCGCGGGTGGGAAGGCGGTGCTCGGCGATCCACTCGAACGTGTCGTGTATCGCCCAAGTCGGTTTCGTGGTGACGATGACGATGGCGTGGCGGCGCTTGGTCAAGCGCCACAGTGCCTCCACTGCTCCCTGATAGGTCTCGAGATGACGGAAGAGGCTGTGGCCGTCGTGATCCTGGGCCCACTTCCAGAACTCGCCCATGTGCCGAAAGTGGGTGAGGGTGGGAATGGCGTCCCACGACCTGACGGCATCGAAGGCAACGTCGGTTCCGAAGTCGGAGTTGTAGCGGGTGATCCAGCCGGTGTTGAAGTCGGCCACCACCCCGTCCAGGTCGATACCGAGGCGCATCTGATGAAGGCTAGGGCAGTCGCCCACCTGTGCTCATGCCGAAGGGTGGCTTTGGATCAATAGACCTGGACCCAGCCGACCACCTCGGGGACCCGCCGCCGGAGGAGCCAGCCGGAAAGTGCCAGCGAAGCCGAGTACCAGATCGCACCCCAACCCAAGGCGAAGAGGGCGGCGAGCCATGGGGCCACGACCTCCCCGAACGCCACCGTCAAGACGGTGACCGATGCCGGCAAGACGAGCAGCAACCCGACCGCCAGGAAAGAGATCACCTGGCTCACCAGGGCCAACAAGCCCTGCTCGGTCGCCTGAGCGAACATGTCGGTGCCCTCCCGCGGGAGGCGCATGGGAGTGACGACCGAGACGACGTTTCCCACCGCCAGCAGGCACAGAATCGCCCCGATGGCCACCGGGAGCACGAGCGGGAACCACCTCCAGTTGGAGGCGAACCAGGCCATCAGCATGCCCAGGAAGACCGTTTCCACCACCAGGCCCGTCATCGCCGCCAGGTTCTTGCCGAGAATCAGACTCCGTGGCCTTGCCGGGAGTGCGAAGAGGTAGGAGGCGGCGTTCCTCTCCCACCCGAACTGGTTGAGGGCGATCGGAAGCCCGACCATCAGCACCAGCACCGGCGCCAACATCGGCAACCACTCCCTGGTCCGGAAACGGGCGAAGCCCTCCGCTCCCACGACGATGGCGGCGATGGCGAGACCCACGAAGATCACCGTCCCCGTCCACACCAGGCGCTGGCGCGGATCACGCAGGTAGAAGCGGAACTCCTTTCGGGCGACGACGAAGGGAATCTCCCACCGCCCATGGGCGAGTCCCTTCTTGCGTCGACGTGATGACGGTGCGGACTCCTGACGCGGCGTCACCAAGAGCCAGCGCAGCACCCGCTCCCAGAGGACGACGATCAGGGTCGTCCAGGCCACGGCGACGAGCAGTCCGATGAGAGCAGTCGCCCAGTCACCGCTCCAGGCAGCCGCGACGGCTCGCGCCGGCGCGGCCGGTGGAATCAACCACCAGGTTCCCGCCACCGAATGCTCGAGAGCAGCCGCTGCCACTCCCATCTGGTCGACCGTGGTCCGGACCGCCTGATAGCCGGCGAAGCTGGTCAAGCCGATCCCCATGATCACGAAGACGGCCACGTCTCTTCCTCGTCGAGAGTGCAGTACCGCCGAAATGAGCGTCGTGAAAGCCTGAGATCCGGTCATGAGTATCAGCATGAAGAGAAGGCCGGCTGGGAGGGTGACGAGGATGGCCCCGGGGCGATGGAAGACGGTGGTTCCGACCACCGCCACCAGGGCGAGGACCGGGATCGAGATGAAGGCCGCCGCGGTCAACCCGGCCACGAGCCGGGGGCGCGAGATGGGCAGGGTCGCCAGCTGCTGGGGGTCGAGGTTCTCGTCGAGCGGGAAGACGACCACAGGGAGGGCGATCCAGGCGACGAAGAGGATGATCGCTCCCCAGCTGAGATACTCCGTGCGGGCCAGCGGCTCGAGGGAAGCGAGGGTGGCGGCGTGGCCGACGGAGAGTCTCCAACCGATCCACCCGACCAGCGCGGCGATCAGCGGCAGGCCTATCTGGCGCTGGCGGTCAGCCCGCAGGCCGTTCCAGAACAGCCGGGCCTTCAGGCCGGCGAGGACTCGAACCACGCCAGCTCCCGATCCTCCACCGTGCCGCCGACGGCGGCGATGAAGGCGTCTTCGACCGTCGAGACTCCCATCTTCTGCCTGAGGCCATCGGGGGTGTCCTCCAACAACAACCGTCCGTGGGCCATGATCCCGATCCGGGTGCACAGCTTCTCGACCAGGTGCATCTCGTGGGACGAGAAGACGATGGTTGCGCCCAGTTCCGTGTAGCGGGACAGCAGACGCTGGATGAGCCGGGCGGAGACCGCGTCCACCCCCTCGAATGGCTCGTCGAGGAACAGGACCGGAGGCCGGGCGATGATCGCCGCCGCCAACGCCACCTTCTTTCTCATTCCTCGCGAGTAGTCGCCCACCAGCTTTCCGGCATCGGCTTCGAGGTCGAGCATCGCCAGCAGTTCGTCCCGCCGCTCGATGGCCACCTGGCGGGGCACCGAGTGCAGGGCGGCGGTGAAGTCGAGCAACTCGGCTCCGGTGAGACGTTCGTAGAGGTTGAACTCCTCGGGGAGCACACCGATCCGCTTCTTGATCTCGAGTGGCTCTTTCCAGGTGTCGAACTCGCCGATGCCGGCTCGGCCCGAGGTGGGTCTGAGCAGACCGACGATCATGCGGATGGTCGTCGTCTTGCCGGCCCCGTTCTGGCCCAACAACCCGTAGAACTCGCCTTTGCGAATCGAGAGGTCGAGACCGTCGACCGCGTTCGATTTCCCGAAGCGGCGGACCAGGTCGCGCGTCCAGACAGCTGGAAGGTCGTCATCGAGGGGTTGATCGACGGAGGTGATCACCGGACCAGTATCGACCTCCGAGCGCCCAAACGTAAGCGGAGATAGTCGGAAGACGGAAGTCGGAAGTCGGAAGTCGAATTCGGCGCCCGACCAGACCGAGACGCTCCAGGGCGGATCTGTCGGAGCGTCACTGTGATCCTTGGGCTGACACCGCGCCTCGCGGTACGACGAAGGAAGAGTGAAGAAACGTCGACGGCTGACGTGGAAGCGTCGGATGACGGTGCAACGACGCTGCAACTTCCGACTTCCGACTCATTCTTCAATCGTCACCCGAACCTTGTACCGTCGAGATCTGCATGGAGTACCAGGCTCTCTATCGGCGATATCGACCCCAGAGCTTCGACGACGTCGTCGGCCAGGCCCACGTCACCTCGACCCTCGCCCGCGAGGTCGCCGAGGGACGGGTCGCCCACGCTTATCTGTTCGCCGGTCCTCGTGGTACCGGCAAGACCACAACCGCCCGGATCCTGGCCAAGGCGCTCAACTGCGGCAACCGCAATCCCGACGGATCTCCTTGCAACGAATGCGAGAGCTGCGTCGCGATCACCGACGGTTCGTCTCTCGACGTGATGGAGCTCGACGCCGCCAGCCACAACTCGGTCGAGGACATACGCGATATCCGGGTCTCGGTGACCACCGTCGCCTCGCAGGCCGGGTCCAAGCGGGTCTTCATCCTGGACGAGGCCCACATGCTTTCGAAGGCGGCCGGCAACGCACTACTGAAGACCTTGGAGGAGCCCCCAGAGCACGTCCACTTCGTGCTCGCGACGACCGAGCCCTACAAGTTGCTCGACACGATTCGGTCGCGGAGCCAGCGTTTCGACTTCCATCCGATCCCGATCGAAGCCTTGGCGGCTCATCTGGGACGAGTGGCTGATCAGGAGGGATACAAGACCGACCCTGCCGCATTGGTGGCGGTGGCCCGTCACGCGGCGGGCTCGGCCCGGGACTCGCTGAGCCTGCTCGAACAGGTCGCAGCCTTGGGAGACGGGAAGGTGGACGTCACCGGGGTCCGGAGGGCACTCGGACTCGCCGACACCGAGGCTTTCCAGCGTATGGCGGAAGCCATCATCGAGAGCGACGCCACCTCCGCTCTCCACCTGGTGGCCGAACTGGCGGCGGACGGGGTGGACCTGCGGCGTTTCGTCGCCGAGAGCGTGGCCTTCTTCCGAGGGGTGTTCCTCGCCCACTACGCCCCCAATCTCGAGGAGGTGGCGGACGAGCCGTCCGACATCCTCGAGTCATGGCGCAAGACCGCCGCGGCCATGCCGGCCGGTGATGTCCTGCGAGCGGTCGACGTACTGGGGGAGGCGTTGATCCGGCTCCGGGAAGGACGGGAGGAGCGGCTCATGACAGAGCTCGCCCTGATCAAGCTGGTCCGTCCGGAGGTCGCCTCCGATCCGGATGCCCTGGCCGCCCGGATCGGCCGACTGGAGCGACG
Organism: Acidimicrobiia bacterium; assembly: GCA_035304485.1. GTDB lineage: Bacteria > Actinomycetota > Acidimicrobiia > Spongiisociales > ZC4RG35 > ZC4RG17. The sequence continues at coordinate 16,555 of DATGPZ010000252.1, forward strand.
TGTCGAAGGTCTGGCTTCGGGGCAGCTAGCAGTGGCGCCGGCGACTGCAGCGCAGGGGGCAGAGCCCGTCGAGCCCGAGCCGGCACCGGCATCTGCACCTCCCGCAACGGCCGAAGAACCTGTCGCGTCCCCATCGGCGGAAGAGCCTCCCAGCCCCCCGCCATCCGGTCCGGCGCTTTCGTTCGATCGGGTCCAGGAGGTGTGGCCGGGGCTGTTCGGTGGGCTCCGGGACGTCCTCGGGTCGCGTCGTTGGGCCCTCTTCCGAGAGGTCACCCCGGGACGGGTGGAGGGCGGGACGATCGTGCTGCATGTGCCGCACGTCTTCCATCTCGAACAGCTGAAAGACGATCCCGCCGTGGCCAAGGTCGTGGCGACGAAAGCGGGCGACCTCCTGGGTCAAGCGGTGGACATCCGCTTCGCGTCGCCCGATGGCGACGTGACCCCTACGGCGGGCCAATCCGTGGAGGAGATCGACCTGGCCTCCGAGCAGCTGTTCGAGGGTCCGGCCGAAGACGTCGACCCGACCGAGCTCCTGGCCAAGGAGCTCGGCGCCGAGGTGGTCGACGACGACTGACCAACGGCAGAGAGGGCGGAGGGAAGTCACCCCGCTCAACTAGCCTGTGGTGACGCGACTCGACCCGGGATATACCTCATGAACCGTCAGCCCGACATGCGTCAGCTCATGAAGCAGGCGCAGAAGATGCAAGAACAACTCGCCGCCGCCCAACAGGAGCTCGCCTCTCGGACGTTCGAGGGGACTGCTGGCGGTGGTGTGGTCACCGCCACGGTGTCCGGCAATCAGGAGTTGATCTCGGTCGCCATCGACCCGTCCGTGGTCGACCCAGACGATGTCGAGATGCTCCAGGACCTGGTCGTAGCAGCCGTGAACCAGGGTATGAAGGCCGCCGCGGAGGCAGCCGGCGACCAGCTCGGTGGTCTCGCTGGTGGTCTCGACCTGGGGGGCCTGCTCGGCTGATGTTCGAGGGCCCTGTCCAGCGGCTCATCGACGAGCTCGCCCGACTTCCCGGGGTGGGCCGAAAGACCGCCCAGCGACTCGCCTTCCATCTGTTGGCGGTGGAGGAAGCCGATGCCCGTCGCTTGGCGAACTCGATCGTCGAGTTGCGTGAGCAGATACGCCCGTGCCGACGCTGCTTCAACATGACCGGGGCCGAGGAGTGCAGCATCTGTCAGGATCAGCGGCGTGATCCCCACGTCGTCTGCGTGGTCGAACGTCCCAACGACATTCCTGTCGTAGAGCGCACCCAGGAGTTCAGAGGTCGCTACCACGTTCTCGGTGGAGCGATCTCCCCGATCAACGGTGTCGGCCCCGACCAGCTCCGGTTCGCCGAGCTCAAGGATCGGGTCGCTGACGAAGGCATCACCGAGCTGATCGCGGCCACCAATCCCACCATGGAGGGCGACGCCACCGCCATGTACCTCGCCCGAGAGTTCAAGCCTCTCGGAGTTCGGGTCACGCGTCTCGCTTCCGGTCTCCCGGTCGGAGGTGACCTCGACTACGCGGACGAGCTCACTCTGGGACGTGCCCTGGCCGGTCGAATGGAGCTGTGAGCCTCGAAGGCCCGGTACTGGTGGTCGAGCCCTACCTGGGAGGATCCCATCAGGCCTGGGTGGAAGGGCTCCGGGACCACCTCGGGGTGCAGGTCGAAGTCCTCGGTCTTCCCGCCCGCTGGTGGAAATGGCGAATGCACGGGGCGGCCGTCACCCTGGCGGAGCGATGTGCTGATCTGGACCACCGGCCTGAGGTGGTCATCGCCAGCGACATGCTCGACTTGGCGGCATTCCGCGCCTTCGCTCGGCCTCATCTGGGCGACGTGCCGATGGTGCTCTACTTCCACGAGAGCCAGCTCACCTACCCGGACTCCCCCCTCATGGAGCCGGATCTCACCTATGCCTTCAAGAACTGGACCTCGGCTCTGGCGGCGGACCGGATCATCTTCAACTCCGCCTACCACCTAGAGGTCTTCTTCGGGGAACTGCCCAAGCTCCTGCGACACTTTCCCGACTTCACGCACGAGCATCTCGTCGATCGGGTGCGAGATCGCTCCGAGGTGGTGGAGGTGGGTGTCGATCTCTCCTGGATCCCGGATCGCCTGCCTCGCCGCCGTGGCCCGCTGCGGATCGTGTGGAACCATCGATGGGAGCACGACAAGGATCCGGCCGCCTTCTTCGCGGCGGTCGACGCGCTCGCCGACGAAGGGCACGACTTCGATCTCGTCGTGTGTGGTGAGAATCATCGTCAGGAGCCCGAGGAGTTCTTGGCCGCGGCTCGACGCCACCAGAGCCGACTGGTGCACATGGGTTTCCTCGAACGGGGGGAATACCGAAAGCAGCTCTTGGGCTCCGATGTGGTGGTATCCACCGCCCTCCAGGAGTTCTTCGGGATATCGGTGGTCGAGGCGATGGCGGCGGGATGCTTTCCCGTCCTGCCCCGCCGGCTCAGCTATCCGGGGCTCTTGCCCGAAGCGTGGCACGACGTGTGTCTCTACGAGGAGGGGAACCTGACCGAGCACCTCCGAAAAGCGGTCGGGGATCCGGAGGCCGCACGAACCGCCGGGGCCGAGATCTCGTCGGCCATGCAGCGGTTTTCGTGGGAGCGAATGGCGCCCGTGTATCGACAGGCTCTGGAACGGGCGACGGCGGCGGGTTCCGCCCTGTAGGGTCCAAACCCGTGGAACGGGACGGCAGCACCTCCTGGCGAGCGGTCGTCGTCACCCTGGCGGTCACCGGGGCGATTCTCACGGTCGCTGTGACGGCCGGGTCGGTGCGCGGCTCCCTCCCGACGGACACCTTGCAGATCGGCCTGTCCCAGCCCGCCGACCTGATACGGGGTCTGCTCTTCGCTCTCTACATCGGCCTCCTGGCCCATGCTTTCTATCTCTGGTTGCTCGATCGGGACGCGCCGAAGCGGAAAGGGGCGGGGTCACGGCAGAGGTCACCTCTGATCCCGCTCTTGGCGCTGGTCGGGCTGGTGGCGGTGCGGGTCCTGTTCCGAGACTTCTGGGATCGCCTGACGACCGTCGCACCGGGGACTCCGATGGATGCGGCGCCGCCCGTGACCGGTTTGCCCGATCCGAGCATCATCTCCAACACACCCGCCGGGGACGCAGCCGGGGGAGCCGCATGGGCTCCCATCGTGGTCGGATTGCTGATCCTCGGGCTGGTGGCCTACGTCGCCGCCATGCGTGTCCAGCCCTCCGCACAGGCAGGTGTCACCTCGGAGGCCGTTTCTCCCCGTCCGGAGCCGATACCCACCATCATCGGTGGGGACCCTCGGAGGCGGGTGCTGGCCGCCTATCAGCGGGTGGAGCGGAGGGCCGAAGCCGTGAGGAAGGGGCGCAAGCCTCAGGAGACCGTCACCGCCTACTTGCGACGGTTGGCGGATTCGGAGCCGTCTCATCGGCTGAGCGTTCTGTACAACCGCGCTCGCTTCTCGATCCAGCCGATCTCGGTTTCCGAAGCTCATGCGGCCGAGAGCGCCGAACGAGACCTGAGCGGAGGTCTGAGGTGACCCGCAGGGTCGCTGTCTTCCTGATCTCGGCAGGCATGGGTGGCCTCGTTCTCGGCCAGCTGAGCGGGCCGCCGCGCTCGATCGCCTGGTCGGTGATCGTCGTCACCGCAGCCCTGGCGGTGATGCGAGGATCGTGGCCGGACCGAATCCGAAAGGTCCCTGCGATGGTGGCTTTGAGTGCGCAACTCGATCCGAAGCCGGCGCGCGCCTTGGCGGAGCTGGAGCTCGAAATCTCTGGAGCCATGGACGACCGGCTGGCCGCCGACCGGCCGCTCCGTTCCCGGCTCCGTCGGTTGGCCGAGGACTTGGGCGGCGAGGGGTGGGACGAGGTCCAGGGCAGGCAGCTGCTCGGTAGCGACGGCTGGGACGAGCTGACGGTCCGGCGCGGGCCGTTGGCGCCTGAGGTCGTCGATGGCCTCCTGACCCGAATCGAGGGGTTATGACGATCGGTGATGTCGAAAGCGTCGGACGGCGAATAGTGGAAGCGGTTGGAGAGGCCGTGGTCGGAAAACGCGAGGAAGTCACGCTGATCCTCGCCGCGTTGCTGGCCGACGGCCACGTGCTCATAGAGGACCTTCCCGGTGTCGGGAAAACACTGCTGGTCAAGTCACTCGGCGCGGCCACGGGCCTGGAGCACAACCGGATCCAGTTCACCCCCGACCTGATGCCGATGGACATCACCGGCTCGACCGTGCTCGATCCGGTCGGCCGCGAGCCCACCTTCCGCCCGGGGCCGATCTTCGCTCATCTGGTGCTGGCGGACGAGATCAATCGCGCCCCGGCCAAGACCCAGGCAGCCCTGCTGGAGGCGATGCAGGAACGCCAGGTGACCATCGACGGCGTGACCCGAAGGCTCGAGCTGCCGTTCCTGGTGGTGGCCACACAGAACCCGATCGAATACGAAGGCACGTACTCGCTTCCGGAAGCCCAACTCGACCGTTTCCTCATCCGGGCTGAACTGGGTTACCCAGGTGCCGACGCCGAATGGGAAATCCTGGCGGCGCGAGCGGCGCGGCGGACCGAGGAGGCGCAGGTGGCGCCGGTTGTCGATCGGCCCACGTTCCGTGGGATGCAGCGAGCGCTGGAAGACGTATACATCGACGAAGCCGTGGGCCGCTACATCGTGGCCCTGGTGGAAGCCACTCGCCGCCATCGAAGAGTCCGCGTGGGGGCCAGTCCACGGGGATCGCTCGCGCTGATGAAGATCTCACGGGCTCTGGCCGCCCTGCAGGGACGTGACTTCGTCCAGCCGGACGACGTTCAGCGGGCCGCCCGGCCGACCCTCGCCCACCGGCTGGTGCTGCATCCGGAAGCGTGGGCACAGGGAGTCGACGAGCGGGTCGTGGTCGACGAGTGTGTGGCCGAGGTGCCGGTACCGTCGACCACGCCCGAGAGTCGGTGACGGCTCGATTCACCCTACGCGGGTGGGCGCACCTCCTGTTGGTCGCGTCGGGCCTGTTCACAGCTCTCGCGATCGGCGAGCCCACTCCCGCCCTGCTGACCCTGCCCAGCGGCTTGATCCTGGCGTTCGCCCTCTCGGTGGGAATGTCGGCCCATCCGACCTTGGAGGTCATAGCCGCCCCGAGCGATGCGACGGAGGGAGTGCCGATCGAGGTCGTTCTCGAAATCGTCGGTCAAGGGCGACGCGCCATCATCGAGCTCCAGCTGCCCAGCGGGGTCGAATTGCGCTCGCTCGAAGGGGCGGCGCGGATCGGTGACCGTGGCCTGCTGCTGTCGTCGGGGGACAGGCGGGTGCGACTGGAACTAGTCGCCCGGCGCTGGGGCACCTACGAAATCGGATCCGCCACGATCTACAGCGAAGGCCCATTCGAGATCCTCGAGATAGTGCGTGTCGTACCGGCGGTTCGGACGCTCGTCGTGATGCCCGAGATCACCGAGGTGGAACGCCTCGTCGAGCCGGTTCGAACCAACCTCCACGCCGGCGACATCCAGTCCCGGACCCGCGGTGCGGGTGTGGAGCTGGCCGAGCTCCGGCCCTGGACGGCTGCCGACCCCGTTCGCACGATCAACTGGCGAGCGAGCGCTCGATCCGAGGCTCTGTGGGTGACCGACCGTCAGGCGGAGCGCAACGGAGACCTCGTGCTCGTCCTCGATTCGCTGGTGTCGGCGGGAGCCGAGATCGAGTCGGCGGTCGACGCGGGGGTTCGGATCACTGCCGGCCTCATCGACGCCTACGGCCGGACCCGCCACCGTTTGGGGCTGGTGACCCTGACCGGGGTCACACGCTGGTTCGGTCTCGAGGGAGGCCGCTTCCACCGCCATCGACTGCTCCAGGTGATCCTGGCCACCCAGGCGAAGGCGGAGCCAGTCTGGGGGGCCGTCGACCGGGTCTTCAAGCGCGCACTTCGCCCGCCATCCCTGGTGGCCTTCGTATCGCCGCTCCTCGACGATCGCTTGGTAGGCCGGATCCACACCGTCGCTCGAAGCGGAATGGATGTCGTCACGGTGGCGGTCGGGGTCGAACGCTGGTTGGGCCGGCCTCGCGATCCGGTTCAGGAGCTGGCCCGCCGGGTGTGGAGATTGGAGCGGCGCGCCACCGTGGAACGTTTGCGGGCGGCGGGGGTGGCGGTGGCGCGATGGGAGCGGGACGGAGACCTCGGGGCGGCTTTGGAGGAGCTGGAGCGATGGCGAAGACGCACTCGACGGGCACGTATCTGAGCGCCGCCGTCGCCGCGACCGCCGGGTTGTTCCTGGCGCTGGAGGGCCCCATCGGTCCCTGGCAGCCACTCACCGTCATGCTGGGATCGGCCGGTTTGATCGCGCTACTGGGTGCGCTGGTGACCGGCTATCCGTGGGGCCTGGGCGTCGCGACGGTCCTGTTCGTCCTCGACGCCGGAGTCGCTTCGGTCGCCGAGGCGGGCGGCGTCGATCCGGCCCTGACCGTTGCGGCATTGATGTTGATGATCGAGGCCGGCGTCACCTCGTTCGATGCCCGAGTGCGACCGGTGCCCGTCCTGCTGTGTCTGGTCCGCGGATTGGTCCTGGCGACGATCTCAGCCTTCGTCGTGCTGCTGGCTCGATTGGCGGTCACGGGGGTTCCCGTGGCGGGCCCGTACCTTCCTGTGATCGGTCTGTTGGCGGCAGCCTTCGGGGTCGGACTCCTCCTGTGGCTGCGACGCCGGCGGGCCGAGACCTAGAGTGCGAGACGTCGAGAGGAGGATCGTTGTCGCTGTCGTTGGAGGAATGGGTCGAGGGCTATCGGCGTGCGTGGGAGGAGGCGGACGCTGAGGGCGTGACGGATCTCTTCACAGAGGACGCCCAGTACCGGTCTTTCATCTACGAGGAGCCCAACGTCGGACACGAGGGTGTCCGCGCCTACTGGGAGAGTGTGACCGCATCTCAATCCGAGGTGGTGGTGCGGATGGGGACGCCCTTCGTCGATGGCGATCGGGTGGCGGTGGAGTTCTGGACCGAGATGCTCAGCGACGGTGCCCCGGTGACGCTGGCGGGATGTCTCCTGCTCGAGTTCGCCGACGATGGGCGGTGTCGGCGTCTGCGTGAGTACTGGAACATCACCGAGGGCCGTCACCAGCCGCCGACAGTGTGGGGAACCTGAGCGCTCCCGGCGGCAGTGGTGACGATTTCAGGCGCGCGTCATCCGGACGGGCAAGGTCTTCAGGCCGTTTATGAAGTTCGAGCGGAGACGGGTGGGCTCCCCGGTCACCTCGATCGATGACACCCGGGCCAGGAGCTCCTCCAACACCACCCTGACCTCGAGGCGAGCCAGCCAGGCGCCGAGGCAGATGTGGCGCCCGGTACCGAAGGCGAGGTGATCATTGGGGTCACGGCGGATGTCGAACTCGAACGGACGCTCGAAGGCGGTCTCGTCGTAGTTGCCCGACGGGTACCACATGACCACCTTGTCCCCGGCGCGGATGTGCTTTCCGCCCAGCTCGGTGTCGACCGTGGCCGTGCGTCGGAAATGCATCGTGACCGACGCTGCCCGGAGGATCTCCTCGGTGGCTGATCCTGACAGCGCCTTCGGGTCGGCCGCCAGCATCTCGAGCTGATCGGGATGGTCGACGAGGAAGGTGAGTCCGTGGCTCATGGTGTGGCGGGTCGTTTCGTTGCCGGCCACGATCAACAGGGCGAAGAAGTTCTTGAACTCGAGATCCGTGAGAGGCTCCTCACCGTCTGTTGCCCGCAGGAGCCCCGAGATGACGTCATCACGCGGATTCGCCCTCCGTTCCATCGCCACCTCCTCGGCATACCGGAAGACCTCCAGGGCCGCCGGGCTTCGGAACGGAAGCAGTCGGTATTCCTCCGTGTCGTCGCGGTCGATGACGAAATCGGTGAAGTCGGGGTCGGTGTTGGCGATCATGCGATCGCCCCACTCGACCAGCCGGTCCGCATCCGACTCCGGCACGCCCAAGAGCCGGCACATCAGCCGAATCGGGAGTTGCTTGGCGATCGCCTCGACGAAATCGAATTCGGTTTGGGTCAGGGCCTGATCGAGCACCAGGCCCGCCAACTGGCGGAAGGCGTCTTCGTAGGTGGCGACCACCCGAGGAGTGAACCCTCGCTGGACCAGGCGGCGGAGACGGGCGTGCTCGGGCGGATCGTGTTCCATCAATGTGCGCCGATGGAACATCTCCTCTTCGTCCATCTCCTCGAGGCGGATTCCCTTCGTCACGGTGAAGGTCTTCCAATCCCGGCTCACCTCCACGATGTCTTGGTAGCGGGTGACGGCCCAGAAGCCGGAGCCGTGGGTCTCGTCGATCCAGGCGACCGGATCCTCGCGTCGAAGCCGGGCGAAGGTGGCATGGGGGACAGCCCGCACGAAGGCGTCGTGGGAAGTCAGGTCGGCGTTGTCGTCGCCCAGATCACGGAGCAGGATGTCGCCGCTTGTGGTCGGATCCATCGTCCCTCCACCAAATCGTTCGGAACCGAACTATACCGGCGAGCGAGGTTTCGTGCCCTGGCGCTCAATCCTCGCCCAGGTAGGCGGCCCGCACGAGGGCATCGTTGCGCACCACGTCCGGGGATCCGGATGCGATCAGCTCCCCATGGTCGAGGACATAGATCCGGTCACAGATCGAAACGATGAAATGGAGGTCGTGATCTATGACCAGGACTCCCGCTCCGATCTCACCCGCCAGGTGCCGCACGAAGTCGACCATCGCAGAGGACTCCGCTTCACCCATTCCCGAGGTGGGCTCGTCCAGGAGGAGGAAGGCGGGGGCGGTGGCCGTTGCCCGGATCAGTTCGAGCCGGCGCTGGTTGCCGTAGTCGAGCTCGGAAGCGCGTCGGTCGGCGACATCGGTGAGGCCGGCTGCATGCAACAGGGCGTCGACGTCGATGTCGTGGCCCCGGCGGTCGTGGGCGATGCGGGCTATCTCCACGTTCTCTCGCACGGTCAGGTCCGAGAACAGCCGGAGGTTCTGGAATGTCCGTCCTATACCCCGGGCGGCGAGGTCATGAGGGGCCAGACCGGTCAGGTCCTCGTCGTCCAGTAGCACCTGTCCGTCGTGGCCGGGTACCAAACCGGACATCACGTTGATCAGGGTGGTCTTCCCGGCTCCGTTCGGCCCGATCAACCCCACGATTTCGCCGGTCTCCACACGGAGCGACACATCCGACAAGGCGCGGAACCCCGAGAAGGTCGCCCCGATCCCTTTCGCTTCCAGAATGTGCTTCCGTCCCGACCGATCGGACACGGCCCCGGGCGTGGATCTCCTTCTCAGGGGTATCCACCGTCGAAGCCAGTGGTCTAGTTCCCAGTCGCCGAGCAAACCTCGAGGTCGAATCAGCATGAAGCCCAACATCGCTCCTCCCAGGAACAGGTCGGAGAGGTTGGGGCGCAACAGCCAGTCGAGACCAGGGATGCTGACGCTCTCCCCGGCCAGGATCCGAGTGAACTCGATACCGGCGGTGATCGTCACTACGCCGAGCATCGACCCGGTGAGCGAATTCCGCCCTCCGACGATCAACATGGCGAGGGTCAGGAGCGTGTAGTCGAAATAGAAGAACGACGGGGTCATGGAGCCGAGGGCGCGGACTCGTAGAACCGCTCCCACGGCGATGATCAGGACGCTCAGGAACAGTGCTGCCATCTGCGGCCGGACGCGGTCGACGCCCGAGGCGGCAGCCGCCAACCCGTCTTCTCTCACGGCCTTGGCCAATCTCCCGGGTCGGGACTCGGCGAACCAGCGGCCCACCAGCAGTACGACCAACAGGCTCAGAACGATCGGTAGCCGGCCATCCAGACGCGGAATGAAGCCGAGGCCACCTCCGCCGTCGGTCAGGTCGGTCCAGTTCAGAGCTATCTCGTGGGTGACGAAGAGGAACGCAAGAGTGATCATGGTGGCGGCCACGGCTCCGGAGGAGGCACCTGATCGGACCAGGGCCAGACCGACGATCGCTCCCACCACGAGAGTCACGGCAACGGCGGCAAAGGTGGCGATGGTGGGATCGACCTCGGCTTCGGCCAGTCCCCAAGGCGCGTCCGGTATCTGAATCAGCTTGCGGCTCACCGGCATGGTGAGGAGAGCGACGACGTAGCCGGCATAGGCGCCGAACGCTGGGTGCCCGAACGACAGCATGCCGGTGTTTCCGATGAACACCTGGAGGCCGACCACGACGATGGCATCGATCAGCATCTGGGTGACGAGCGTGTTGGTGGAGGAGGTGCCCAGCGCGGCAGCTATCGACGCCACTCCGACCACTACGCCCCACAGGACGACGGCTCCGACGGTCGGGGCGAGGAAGCGTTCCCTCATACGCGTTCGGCTCGTCTCGCCGAGAGAATCCCCTCGGGCCGGAAGATGAACAAGAGAGCGATGAGCCCGAAGACCGCGGCCTCGGTGAGCCGGGAGAGGGAGTTGGGCAGGATCCAGGCCCGGAAGGCGGATTGGGCGACCCCGAGGGCCAGACCACCGAGAACGGCTCCTTCGAGGCGGCCGAGGCCACCGATGATTGCCGCCAGCAATCCAGGCAGGAGGATGTCCAACCCCATGTCGGGCTCGGCCTGACCGCGGCGCATCAGAATCAGCACCGCTGCGATCCCGGCGAGCAGACCGGCAAGAGCGAAGGCGCCTGCGATCAGACGGTTGGCGCGGGCGCCCATCAGGCGGGCGGCGTCGAAGTCCTCTGCGGCGGCCCTCAGAGCCAGCCCGAACATCGTCTTCTGGAGGAGGAGCCAGGTCCCCACCAGGGTGAGAGCAGTGACGGCGATCACGACCAGGTCGTAGATCTCGAGGGCGAGCGGTCCCGCCCTGACAGTGTCGAAGATCCACGCCGGCCGGTGGAACTGCCGGGGGGTGGTCGAGACCCACATGCTGAACCCGGCTCGCACGAGGACGGCGATACCGAACGAGGTGAGGAGGAGAGTGAAGTCGTCTGCTGCCCGCAACCGGCGGAACCCGGCGAACTCGATCGCCAGTGAGGTGAGGACTGCCGCCACCACCGCCACCACGGCCAGCGCCCACCATGGTGCCCCGAACATGGCAGCGGCGTATACGGAGTAGGCGGCGACGGTCACAGGTTCGCCGTGGGCGAAGTTGACGAGGTGCATGACGCCGAAGATCAGCCCCAGGCCCAGAGCGAGCAGGGCGTACGCCGAGCCACGACCCAACCCATCGACCAGCTGTTGGAGGACGGCGATCACCAGTCAGCCTCCCACATACGCTTCGAACAGGTCGGCCCATCGATCGAGATCTTGTCCGGATGCCTCGTCCACGATCTCGCCGGTGCGCAGCATGTAGGCACGGTCGGCGACGGCCAGAGCCTTCTTGGCGTTCTGTTCCACGATCAAAAGCGTCGTGCCTCGCTTTTTCAGATCCTGGATCAGTTGGAAGACGACTTCGACGAGGGCGGGTGCCAGACCCAGCGACGGCTCGTCCATGAGGACCAACCGGGGCTCGCTCATCAGAGCCCGGGCAATGGCCAGTTGCTGGGCTTGGCCTCCGGACAGATATCCCGCATGCAGTGTCCGCTTCTCGGCCAGGACCGGAAACAGCTCCTCCATCTCCTTCAGGCGGCGGCGTCGTTCCGCCGGGGCGACGGTCACCCCGCCCATGAGGAGGTTCTCCTCGACGGTCAGGTCGGCGAAGATCCGTCGCCGTTCGGGGACGAGGGCCAGGCCCTTTCGCAGGAGGGCGTCTGGACTGTCTCGGGTCACGTCCTCGCCCTCGAACAAGACCCGGCCGGCGGTGACCGGGAGCAGACCGGTCACCGCCGACATGAGAGTCGTCTTGCCCGCCCCGTTCGGCCCGATGAGGCACACCAGTTCTCCCTCGGAGACGTGGAGGTCGACCCCACGGAGGGCAGTGATGTTCCCGTAGCGGGCAGTCACCCCTGCGACGCGCAGCAAGGCGAGCTCAGCCCTGGTCGGGGGTGAGAGTCCCGGCCAGTGTGGGTGCTCCGTCCTGGATCTGGTGGATGAACACCGGCTTGACCGGGGTCCCATTGGTCCCTGCAAACGTCACTGTCTCGGTCACCAGGTCCAGATCTTCGGCGGATGCGATCGCATCTATCAGAGCCTGGGCCTCGAAGCTGCCCGCCTCCGCATAGGCGTTGGCCACGATCAGCACTGCATCGGCAGCCAGGGTGCCGAAACTGATGGTCTCGAGCGGTTCACCCCGGGCTTCCTCGTAGGCGTCGAGAAAGGCTTGCATCCGCGACCCATCGGAGGGGAATCCGTGGGTGGTGTAGTAGACGCCGTCGGCGATGTCGCCCGCCTCGATCACGCCGGTGGCATCGAACGAGTCGGCGCCGAGGATCTCGGACTCGATGCCGGCTCCCCGGATCTGGCCGATCAGCGTTCCGACGAACGGCATGATGTTCGAGGTGTAGATGACATCCGGCGGCTCCGCCAGACCGGCCAGTTGATTGACCTGGGTCGAGTAGTCCTCATCCCCCAACGAATAGGTGTAGTCGGCGAGCACCTCCCCACCACCGGCTTCGAAGACCTCTCCGAAGAGGCGCGGGTTCTGCTCGAAGTAGGGGGCGTCGGGAGAACTGAAGGTCACTGCGGTCTCCCATCCCTGGTCCAGCGCGAACTGGGCGGCAGCCGTGGCCTGCGCCTTGTCGTCGAACGCCGTGAGGAAGGCGCCGATGGAGGCATCCGAGAGAACCTCCTCGGTGGAGGCGACGAAGATCACCGGCACTTGCTGGTTGACGGCGGTGAGGAGCGGAAGACCGAAGTCACTGAACGGCGGCCCGAGGATCGCATGTACCCCGGCCTCGAGGAGATCCTGGGCTGCCCGCTGGGTGACCTCCGGATTGCCCTGGATGTCCTGGACTGTCACCTGGACAGGCACGCCGCCGACACCCCCGGCGCAGTTGATCAATTCCGCCATGAAACGGGCTGCCTCCGATCCGGGGGCATCCGCATAACCACCCACTTCCGACAGGTCGGCGGCGTATCCGATGTGGAGCGGGTCGCCGGTGGGCTCTTCGCAGTCGCCACCCGCGGATGCCAGGATCGCGTCCACGTCCAGTTCGGCGCCTGCGGTGCCACCGTTCCCGCCGCCTGAGGTGGCGGTGGTGTCGGTTCCGGCGTCACCACCACAAGCAGTGAGTACGAGAGCCAGGACCGCCAGAGTGGCAGTCGAGGTTCGGATCTTGCGTGCGCTCAGCATCGTCGTCCTCCTCTCCGCGTGCCGATGCGGCAGTATATGGTTTGGGACCGAACGATGTCCGGAGAGCGCACATGCATGTGACGATCAACCTCGACTATTGCGTGGGAAGCGGGTTGTGCGAGGCCTCGTGTCCCGAGGTGTTCGAGGTCCGGGACTACGCCCACGTGCTGGTCGATCCCGTGCCCGACGAGTTTCACGCGGCAGTTCGGGAAGCGGCGGCGAACTGTCCGACCGAGGCGATCGAGATCCGAGAGAACTGACGTCTTCGTGCAGGAGGCGAGAAGACGCGAGCGCGGTAGTCGCGTCTTCTCACCACAAAACTGTCGTGTCTCGCACGACGTTTTGCTGATAAAAAGCCCTTCAGGGGTCAGTCGATGACGGCGGCGGAGATCTTGCGGAGCTTCTCCAGGTTGTGGAAGGCGTCCATGTAGCGAATGGACCCGGTTCGGGAGCGCATGATCACCGAATGGGTGGCGCAGCCCCCGCCGTAGAAGTCGACACCCCGCAGGAACTCACCGCCGGTCACTCCTGTGGCGGCGAAGAACACGTTGTCCGAGGACACGAGGTCGCTGGTCGTCAGGACCTGGTCCAGGTCCATACCCTCGTCGGCGGCGATCTCGACCTCTCGCTGGTCTCGGGGCCACAGCTTGCACTGGATCTCCCCGTCCATGCAACGGAGAGCGGCGGCCGAGAGCACGGCTTCGGGTGACCCGCCGATCCCCAACAGCATGTCGATGTCGGTGTCGGGTCGGGCGCACGAGATCGAGGCAGCTACGTCTCCATCGCGGATCAGCTTGATGCGGGCGCCGGCGGCGCGGACCGCGTCGATGTAGTGCTGGTTCCGCTCGCGGTCGAGGATGACGACTCGGAGGTCCGCTACCCGATGACCCTTGGCCTTCGCCACTTTCGCCAGGTTGTCGGCGACCGGCGCCTCGATGTCGATCGATCCGGCTGCTTCCGGCCCGACCGCGATCTTGTCCATGTAGACGAGGCTGCCCGGCGCGTACATGGAGCCATGGCCTTCGGCCAGAGCGATGACTGCGATCGCTCCCGGCATGCCGGCTGCGGTCAGGGTGGTTCCATCCACCGGATCGACCGCCACGTCGACTTTCATCCCGGTGCCGGTTCCCACCCGCTCGCCGTTGAAGAGCATCGGGGCGTTGTCCTTCTCTCCCTCTCCGATCACGACGACGCCGTCGATCTCCAATGTCGAGAGATGCAGACGCATCCCGTCGACGGCCGCCTTGTCCGCGGCTTCCTTGTCACCGCGTCCCTGCCACCGAGCAGCAGCCATGGCGGCGGTTTCGGTCACCCTGACGAGATCCAGACCGAGGTTGCGCTCGATGGGCTGGGGGGCGGCTACCCGGCCGTCCGGTGATCCGCCGGGCAAGGCTCCCGCCTGACTGATGCGTCCCATCGATCCCCTTTCCATCGATGACGAGGCTCCACCGAGAGCGGAGGCGACGCTCCCGTGCAGCCAACGTTCGCGCCGGGTGGTCATCCGTCGACTCTAACGATCAGGGCGTCGCCTTGGCCCCCACCACCGCAGAGGGCGGCGGCGCCGATACCTCCCCCGCGCCGCTGGAGCTCGGCGATCAGCGTGATGACGACGCGAGCTCCGGAGGCGCCGATCGGGTGGCCGAGCGCAACGGCTCCGCCGTTCACGTTGACGATCTCGGGTGAGAGGTCCAGCAGCCTCGCCGACCAGAGGGAGACTGCTGCGAAGGCTTCGTTGATCTCCACCAGATCGAGGTCCGAGCTCTCGAGGCCGGCTTGCTTCAGAGCCACGCGTATCGCCTCCGCCGGTCGCTCGTGGAGCGTCGGGTCCACACCGCCGACCTGGCCGTAGGCGAGGATCTCCGCGGCGATCGGCATTCCGGCCGCCTCGGCGGCACTTCGCTCGGCGACCACGAGGGCGGC
>DATGPZ010000253.1:0-6332 GCA_035304485.1 Acidimicrobiia bacterium
GACTGAGGGGTGGCCTGTCGCCGTCCGGATGCTGGTTGCGCTTCCGGAGAGCGAGAGGGCGCATGCGCTCACGACCGCGATGGGGGAGTACGTGTTCGAAGAGGTCGTGGACACCCTTCCGGATGAGATTCGCCGGTTCCTTCTGAAGGTCGCGCATCTGGATTCTTTCTCGTCCGCATTGGCGGCCGCGGTCTGCGACGAAGAGTCGGCCTACGAAACCGTCGAGTGGTTGGTGGAACGGCAACTGTGCACAGTGGCGGACGTCGGAGGGTCCCGCTCGTGGGTCAGGCTCCACCCTCTTCTCCAAACGGCACTGCGCTCCCGGGCGGAGCTCGACGACTCGATCGATGTCGGACTGCACCAGCGACGAGCCGCTCGCTGGTTCCACGAGCAGGGTGCCACCGAGGAAGCTCTGCGGGCGGCCGTCGCCGGCAAAGACGGCGATATCGTGGCGGCGACCGTGAGCGATGTCTTGGTGGACAACGCTCTCGAGCAACGAGCATTCAGCTGTGCCCGCTGGCTCACGGTGCTCGACCCTGCGCACGTGGTTGGGGATCGGCGGGCCTTTGCGGTCACGGTGTGTATCGCTGCCGTATGGGCGCGAGAAGACGTCCGGGACAAGTGGGTGCGGGCGCGCATCCGCCACGGTGACGGAGACGGAGACCTGGTCTTGGTCTTCGTCCGGGCGTTCGACGCCCTACGAGGCGGACGAGCGACGGAGTCCGTCGAGCTGTTCCAGGAGGTGATCAACGGGGCGGCCGACTACGCCTCGGATTTCGCGCCCGATCTGGTGCCGCTGGTCATGGGGTTCTCATTCGCCTCGAGCGTGGAGGCGCGCATGTACCAAGGCACACTCCGCCACGACGACCCTACGTTCGCTGAGGCCCTAGCCCTCGTTCGCTCCTTCGCCCCTGGAGTGGCGGCCTGGATCCATGCGTGGTGGGCGCTGGTCGCTTACGTCGACGGCGCCACCGAACTGGCCTCGACCATGGCCGAAGAGCACTATCACCTCCGTCGCAAAGGGGAGACCGATCGGGTCACGACTCGTGACAACTCGGTGGTGGGCGCCCTCACTTCGGCCCGGCGTACCAACGATCCGATCCGGTTGCGACGGATCGCCGATGAAATGGAAGAAGTGGTCGCCATCCACGATCGTCTCGGCGGTTCGACCGGCGGTGCCCTCGCCCGGTTGTTGGCCGCGGCCATCTACCGGAAGTCGGGAGATCTAGCGGCTGCCAAACGCCATCAGGAACATGCCGATCGCCTGATCCTCACCTTCCCGGATGCCCCGTTCTTGAGCAGGTTCGCGGAGTCGATCGACGGGATCCTCCGGTCCGATGCGCCCGGAGATCTCCTGGCATTGCTGACCGACAAGGAACGGGAGGTATTGACCCATCTGGCCACGGATCGCTCGACCAAGCAGATCGCGCGGGACCTATTCGTGAGCCCCAACACGGTGCGGAACCACATCTCGTCGATCTATCGGAAGTTGGGGGTCAAGACCCGACATCAGGCCGTGTTGCGAGTCGGCGTCGACAACCTCTCTTTGCCCGAGAACGGCTGAGATCCCCGAGCCACCTTTCAGTTCTGAAAGGTGGCTTTTCCGACAATTGGTCGGAATGTCCAGTCCAGGATCCAGGCACCTCGGTCGATCACGGACGAGAAGAGGAAGTCGGCCGACTATGGGAGTCCTTCGTTGAACGCGGTCCTCGAGACGACGCCGTGACGGTCTTGGATGTCGACCGTGGTGCAAACAGGCACGGAACGCGGCCTGGTCACGAGTGCCGTAGATGTCGATCCGGTCAGGACTGCTACCTGAATGTCGTTCCGGTCGCCGAGGCACACGATTCCGCCGACCGCTTGACACGGCTCGGAAGCGAATGCCTCGAACTGGTCTGTGATCTCGTCGACGCCGACGCCGGCGGGTGGTCGCGGCTCGATCGCCACGGTGTGCCGACCGGATTGATCGCGTATCCGCGTCGCTCCACCATCGACGAGATGGTCCACGACCACGGGGAGTATTTCCACCAGTGGCTGAAAGCCGATCCCCTGGTGGCGTCTGCCGGTCCGGCGGTCGAGGTCACCGCCACCGCCCTCATGAAGTCCGAGGCCGCCGCCACTCCCCACCGCCTCGGGGCCCCGTACCGAGCCGTACTCCACTTCACGCACATCGGCCGACCGGTGGCCGGCATGTGGGTGGTGCGAGGGTCCGATCTCGGCGAGTTCGATTCGAATGAGCTCCGCACTCTGTGGCGACTGCAGGAGTTCGTGCAGCGTCAACTCGACGAGGTCCTGGCCGAGCGCGGGTTTCGTTCGATAGACGCGTTGGATATGTCCGAATCGGAGCTCACTGAGCGAGAAGTGGAGGTGGCTCGGCTGGCAGCCACCGGGGCGACGAATGTGGAGATCGCCCGCACGCTCATGGTCTCGGTGGCGACCGTCAAGACCCATCTCTACCGTGTTTTCACCAAGCTGGACATTCGGAGCCGGACCGAACTGGCGGTCCGCTTCCAACGCCGGGAAGCGGTGTGATGTCGGGCTGCAGCGACGAGTACGAGTGGGCGTGACCTCGGCAGGCACCTCGTTAGTCGAACTGCCCGGGCAACCGAGCTGGCCTCGTCCGGCGGGCCGGGGAGAACGAGGAGGACGAATGCAGGCTAGGCCCGGCGAAGCCGTCCCCCTTCGTTGGTCCCAGACCGTCAGGCTGCTGTTCGCCGCAGCACTCGCCTGTTTGGTATGGATGCTCGGCACATCGCCCGCATCCGCCGACATCGAATCAGTCGAACCAGAGGCCACGTCGCTGATACAGGGCGGTTTGGTGGGGGTTTCGGTGGAGCTCGACCACGATCTCGGACTCACCTGTGTCGTAGCGTCGGACGTCCCGGCGGCGGTCGTGGTGCTGGGATTGCCCGGATGCCTGCTCGGGGACAACCTCATCACGATCACCACCACCGCACTCACCCCGACGGGGGAGTACACGATCCTGTTCCAGGAGAAGAACTTGTTGACCGGTGCGGTCGTCGACGAAGCCCCGTTTCATCTGACAGTCAAGCCCTTGCTGGGGACCACCACCTCCTCGACCACCACGTCCACGAGTACGACGACGACCACCTCCACGACTTCCACGACCAGTACGACAACGACAACGACCACGACTACGACGTCTATCCCTTCGACGACGACCACGACGATCGCCGCCGCGTTCCCTTCCTCTACGACCACGACCGTTCCCCTGCGCACGACGACCACGACGACCGCCGCGTCGTCTTCGACCAGCACGACTTCGCCCACCTCGAGCACCATGCGGGGCCACGATGGATCGACGACCACCACCTCCACGACCGTGATGCCCACAGCTACCGTCACCACGATCGACGACTCGACCGACGAGGCTGCCACTGTGGGAGGCGCGGATGGGCCGACGCTGCCACCGCCTTTGGCCGCCCCCACCGACACGTTCCTGGATTCTCGGTTTCCCACCTCCCTGCAGGAGGTCGTTCTCTCGCCGTTCCATGTCCTGGCGGCGATCATGCAGAGCATCGCCGGAGGAGCCGAGCGCCTGCTGCTCCTCGCCGCCGTACTGGGTACCTATGGCTGGTATCTGATCAGACGGTGGCGACGGCTGGACGGTGAGGTGGAGTTGTGACCCGCTTCCGCGCTGCGAGTCGACTCATGCTGGGAGCCGCCGCGATGATCGTGGCCACCTCGGCAGTGGCGCTCGCCGCGACGTACGCCGCCCGAAGCGACAACACCGTCCGGGTCGCCGAGGAGGCACTCGCGTACGGTGCGACCGAGTCGCTGCTGACCGCCGTCTCGGTGACTCACGCCCGGCTGTCGGAGGCAATGGTCTCGACCGCCGGCCTCGACAGGGCCGACCTCGATCGGATCGAGGCGGTGGGTGCGTCCTTGGAAGCGGTCACGATACGAGCGAAGGCTCTCGACCCTCGAGATCAGCAGGCGGTGTCAGAAGATGTCGAGCGATACGTAGCGGAGACGGAAGATGCCCTGATCTACCTGGAGACCGGCAACCTGCCACCGGCAGAGCTCCTGGCGAGCCTCGATGAGGGCTACGGGGCTCTGGTCGGGCGAACGGAGGACAGGCGGCGACGGGCGGCCGAAGCCCTCGAAGCCGCCCGCACCGAAGTCGGCACTCTGGCGTCCGCCGCCAGCGTCTTCGTGATCGTTTTCGTTCCGGTACTGGTGCTGACAGGCGTGTATCGGGCCCTGCGAATGCGCCAGCGGCGCAAAGAACTGGAAGTGTCGCTGGCAGCGGAGCAGGGCCTGCGAGACGAGCGGAACCGCCTGATCCAGGCCGTGGGTCATGAACTCCGAACGCCGTTGACGGCGGTCGTCGGCCTCTCGGCGACTCTGCGTGACGACGAGAGCCTGTTTCCGGCCGAGCGACACGAGATGGTGATGACGGTCGCTCAGCAGTCTCGTGAATTGGCGGACCGGATCGACGATCTCCTGGTGCTCTCGAAGATCGACTCCGACAGCCTGGACCTGAGGCCGGAGAGGATCGACGTGCGCGAGATCGTGGATCGAATCCTCGCCTCCCGGCCCGACTTGGAGGCCGTGGAGGTGGGCGGTCGGGGATGGGTGCGAGCCGATCCGGTCTACCTCGAGCACGCGATCCGGAACTTGATCGGCTGCGCCTTCCGTTCGGCGGGCCGCAAGGCGGAGATCCTGATCCGCCCCGGATCGATGATGCTCAACGTCGAGATCCGTGATTCCGGTCCTCCGACGGAGACGGGCTCGCTCAATGGCGAGGCCACCGTCGATGGGCCTTCAACGGTCGGTCTCGGCGTCTGCATGGCGGCTGCCCGCCGTATCGTCGAGTACATGAACGGGACCGTGCATCGGACCCGCCAGGACGGATGGAACGTGTCGTTGCTACGGCTACCGATCGCTCCGGTCAAGGCCGGCGACGATCGAGTCGAGGTGGGAGCGGAGATCGACACGCGGCTCCTGCGACATCCGGGGTCCCGCATCACCGAGGCGGTGGAAGAAGCCGGCTTCGGCCCCGACTGACCACTGTCGACGCTTTTTATCAGCAAAACGTCGTGTGAGACACGACGTTCTTGTAGGGAGAAGGCCTCATGGCGTCGATCGAGCGGATCGGTGGATGGCGACGTCATCTGCCTCCCTCGAAACTCCCGTGAGTGTGCCCGGGGATCGAGCCCTCCCGTCGATCTGGGGTGCTAGGGCGCCGATGGGGGTTGGTTTCGCTTCGATGCCCTAGGCCCGGCGGTCTCGGAGTCCAATCTCTGTACCGGCTCAGGGTTGCCGCCGGCCCAGACGCGATTCGGGGGTGGGAGCGTTGCCACTCCCACCCCCGATGATCGCTTTTCGCTCGGATCGTCAGCCGGCGCAGACCACGCTGACGGTGACGTCGCCCAACACACCACCGACAGTCTGGATCTCCCAACCGAACTGGCCGCCGTCGGCGACGGGTTGGCTGGCGCTGATGTTGACGGTGGCCACACCGTCGAGCGCATCAGTGAGACCGCCGAGATCGACGTTGAGTAGACCCAGCACGTCTCCGACCACAGGCAGGCTGCCCACGATGGGCAACTCCACATCGCCCAGGTCGACCAGACCGAAGTTGGCCTCGAAGCCACCGGCCAGGGCGACCTCGCCCGGCTCACACATGCCGCGATAGGTGCCACCCAGGTCGATGAGACCAGTGTCCTCGGTGAAGGTCCTGACCGTCACGTTGGCGGTCGAGAACTCACCTGCCGGACCCTGAGGGCCGGCCGGACCCTGGGGGCCTGCCGGACCCTGGGGACCGGGCACGCCGCCCAGCTCTTCGATCTCGGCCTTGGTGACGAACTCGGACGAATCCATTCCGTCCAACAGCCCAGCGTCCACGGCCCGCGACAAGGCGAACCGATGGAAGAAGGCCGCCATCTCACCGCGGGTGGTGTAGTCCTCCGGGCAGTACTCGGTGTTGGCCGGCGGGTTGCAGCCCCGAGTGACTCCGGTGTCCTTCATCCACTCGATGTCCCTGTGGAACGTGTGGTCGTCCGGAACGTCCAGGAACGAATGGGCCGCCATCGCAGTCCCAGCCCCCAACGCCGCCATCAGCGTCATCAGGGCCGTAAGGACTACGAGCTTCCTCTTTCCCGTATGCCTCATGGCATCTCCCTTTCTCGTCGAGCCTCCCCGCCCGACCGTGACACTGTGTCGGCAACTGGAAGCGGTGGCCGAAGGGTTTGTCCGCCGAACGAGCGCGAATCAACCGAAAGTCGTACGCCCAGGGTCGCGGCGGAAGAGTCGACCGACGCCCGACAGCATGGGGAGATGAGGCCGGTGGGTCAGCGGCGCTTCAG
>DATGPZ010000254.1:0-2753 GCA_035304485.1 Acidimicrobiia bacterium
GGGACATGGCACTCAGCATCGGCCATCTCAGCCAGCAGCATCGGTTGATCATCTCGGGTGCATTCGACATCTCCCAGAGATCCCTGAAGCAGGTGCTCAGACCACGCCCGGCCGTAGTCGTGCTCGACGCGGCGTCCACTCCGCATGAGGGGGTGGAACGTCTGCTCGAATCGGGATACTCGCGTGCTCCGGTGGCGCCCAACGCGGAACTGGACGAAGTGATCGGGGTGGTCCATGTCAGGGATCTGATCGACACGGAGGCACCGACGATCGCCGAGGCTGCCCGTACCCCTCTCGTCCTTCCCGAGTCGGTGGGGGCGCTGGATGCCCTCCGGAGGATGCGTCAAGGCCGGGAGCATCTGGCCATCGTCGTCAACGAACACGGGAGCAGCGAGGGAATCGTCACCATCGAGGATCTGCTCGAGGAACTCGTCGGGGAGATCTACGACGAGTCGGATCGAGACGTCCTGACGGTGGAGCGGCTCCCGTCGGGGGGTTTCGACGTGCCGGGCAGCTTCCCGATCCACGACCTGGAGGACGTCGGACTGGACCTCCCGGCAGGCGACTACACGACCGTCGCCGGCCTCGTCCTCGACCAACTGGGCCGCATCCCCGAGACGGCGGGGGACTCGGTCGTCGTCGGTGGTTGGAAACTGACGGTGTTGGAGATCGAGGACCGAGCCATACGGCGGGTCCGGATCACTCCTGTCGACTGATCAAACGCGAGAGGGCCCTCCGAAGAGGGCCCTCTCGATCAGCCGGTAGACCGACCCGTCAGCGTGTCAGCGCCCTGAACAGGAAGGCTGCCATCTGCCCGCGTGTGACGGGATCGTCGGGGCAGAACCTGGTGTTGTCGGGCGGGTTGCAGCCACGGGTGATGCCGGCGGCGGCGAGTTTCTCGATGTCGCCTTCGAAGATCGAGTCGTTGTCGTCTTCGAAGTCGATGTCGCCGGTGTCGCTGAGGCCCAGTGCCCGTACCAGGAAGGCTGCCATCTGTCCCCGGGTGACGTTGTCGTCGGGGCAGAACCTGGTGTTGTCGGGCGGGTTGCAGCCACGGGTGATGTCGTTGGCGGCGAGCCATTCGATCTCGTGCTCGAACAGGTGACCGTTGGGCACATCGTCGAACTGGAAGTTCGGATCCGGCTCGTTCCAATCATCCCCTGGCTCAGGATCCGGGTCGGGGTCCGGGTCAGGGCCAGGACCAGGATCTGGTCCTGGATCTGGTCCTGGATCGGGTCCAGGATCCGGCTTCTCGACCGTCAGAGACACCGATACCTGCACCAGCGGATTCGACGGGTCGTTGCTGTGCACGCACAGGACCGCTTCGTACTCGCCCGGTGTCAGTCCGTCGGCATCCAACGTCACCGTGACATCACTCGAGGCGCCCGCAGTCACTGTCCCGTCGGCCGGGGAGACCGACAACCACGCCGGGAGCTCGCACCCTTCGACGAGGCCTTGGCTCATGAGCGAGACGTCGTCGACGAAGTAGTTCGTCCATGCTCCAGCCAGCGGGAACGTCTCTGACTCGATACTGACCGTGTGTTCTCCGCCGTCGGCGAAGTCGCTCACGTCCAGTACCACCTCGGTGTAGCCGACGTAATCACCGCCATCCGCCTCGTCGAGTCGGAACTGCTCCTCACCGTCGATCGTGACGGCTAGGTAGTCCTCGCCATTTCCCGAGGAGACGCCGACGAGGACCCAGAGACTGAGCTCGGCCGAACCCGCGGGGATGGTCACGTCTTGGCGGATATAGGCTGAGTCACCGGTGTCGGTGCCTCCGAACCACGCCCACCAGTCGCCTGTTCGAGCGCCGGCTCCACCGCAAAGGGGATTACACAGGACGGTTCCGAACTCGGCCGAGAACGTGTCCCAGTGTGGATTCGGATAGCCAGCCTCCAAGCTGCCGTCCTCGATCAGTTCGACCGGCTCGGTCGAAGGCTGGCCTATCGACCAGTCGAGGTCTCCATTGCCTTCGTTGCCGATGGTCAGAGTCTCGTCGGTCGACTCCCCGACTTCGAGCGTCACATCGATCGAAGCAGGATCGACCACGATCTCCGCAACACCAGCCACCGGCCCGAGTTCATTGCTCTGGGCGCTACCCGACTGGTCGAAGACGTCGGTTGCGGTGACCTCGACCGAGATCATCGCTCCCAGTTCGTCTTCGGTCAGCGTGTAGGCGGCGCCCATTGCGCCCTCGATCGGCTCACCATCGGCTAGCCACTGGTAGCTGAACGTGAGGTCGGTACCTTGCCAGTCTCCGTCGTCGGTCACCGTGAGCGTCTCGCCCACCTGGGCGATGCCATCGATGGTCGGCGGCACGACATTGGCCGGAGCCGGCGGCAGGGTCACTGGGCCGACCTCATTGCTCTCCGCCGTGGCGGATTGATCGGCGATGTCGGTGGCCGTCACCTCCACCGAGACCATGGCATCTACGTCATCGGCCACGAGGGTGTAGGTCGACTCTGTCGCACCGGCGATCGGCTCACCGTCGGCCAGCCACTGATAGGTGAAGGTCAAGCCAACACCGTCCCATTCGCCATCGTCGACCACCGTGAGGGTGTTCCCTACGACGGGATCTCCCTCGATGGTGGGTGGCGTGAGATTGACGGGAGCGTCCGGCGTCTCGATCACTTCGACGTCATAAGACGCCGTCTCAGTCACGGCGTATGGATCGTCAGTGGTGTGCTCCGCCTGATTGGTGTAGACGCCCAAATCGGCATCGTTGTCAACCGTGACGTCGTAGGAGAGCACGA